>CAZYSW010000537.1:0-4207 GCA_964650105.1 uncultured Nannocystaceae bacterium | reverse complement strand
AGGGTCTGCGCAGCCTCCAGCATGCGCGCTCGAGATTCCAGTCGCCACACGCCGGTGGAGCCTGCGAGCCCGGGGTGGGATCACACCGCCCGTCCGTCGGCGCCGACCGTGCCTCGAGTGGCCGACGATCCCCCGCTGCGGGCGCAGATCCTCAGCTTGTTCGCCGACCCCCGCATCGATCATCTGACGGTCGCCACGGCGGCGCGCCTGATCGATCGCCCGCGACAGGACGTGGAGACCACGCTCGACGCGATGGCGCAGGCGGGCGAGCTGATCGCCACCGGCGGTGCGCAGCGCCAGTATCGCGTCCCCGAGCACGAAAAGGCGCGGCTGGAAGCGATGTTCCGCGAGGCCGCGCACGAGCTCGGTGAGCACGGCGTGCTCGCCCGCACGCGACCCGACGAAGCCCTGGCCACGCTCGACGACGAGACCGAGGAGCCCCGCCTCCCCGTCACCGCCGGATTGCTCAGCCTGTTCCTCCCGGGCACCGGACAGCTCCTCAACGGCGACGTGGGCCGAGCCTCGCTGGTGTTCGCCGTCTGGAGCCTCGCCTGGATCACCCACCTGTCGCCGGTGTGGACGTTCGTGTGTCTGTACGCCGGTGCGGAGGCCTTCTTCACCGCCAAGATCCGCAGCATGGAGCGCAAGATGGCCAAGGAAGCCCTGGCCGCCGGCGCCTCCCCGCCGCCGCGCCTGCCCCCGCCCAAACCGTCCTCGACGTGACGGCGCTGGCCGCCGTGGGGCTGCCGGGTGGTCGCGTCCGCGCGGGCGCTCAACCGGGAAGTCGCAGCGGCAGGTACGGAATGCGGTCCGCGAGCTGCTCCTCCTCGCCGTACAGCCAGCGATACGCCAGCCATCGACCGAGCACCCGCTGGGTGTAGTTGCGGGTCTCGTCGTAGGGAATCGACTCCACGAACAGATCGAGATCGCGATCGGGGTGCTGCGTCAACCAGCGATTCACCGCGCCGGCGCCCGCGTTGTAGCTGGGGATGGCCAGGGCCGCCGCCGCCTCGTGTCCGCCGAAGCGCGCCACGAGCTTGCCCAGATAGCGCATCCCGAGGTCGAGGTTCAGCGACGGGTCGTACAGCGACGCCTCGTCGAGATCGATCCCGGCGTCCCGCGCCACGCTTTTGGCGGTCGACGGCATGAGCTGCACCAGGCCCCGCGCTCCGGCCCACGACGTCACGCCCGGATCGAACAGGCTCTCGGTCTGCATGATCGCGAACGTCAGCAAGGCCGGGACCCGATGGCCGCGTTCGCCCTCGTGGATGATGCTCCAGAAGGGTTTGGGGTGCGCGAGCTCCCAGGGGCGCCGCGTGGGGCCGCTGGGCGGCCGAGTCCTCCACTCGGTGCCCATGTTGGCGATCAGGCGCTGTCCTTCGCGATACAGCCCGGCCTGGTTGAGCACTGCGACGGCCGACCACCCGCCGAACTTGGCGTGGCGCAGCTCCTCGGCCGCTTCGTCGCCCAGCCCCAGGCGGGCGAGGATCAACGCGCGGGCTCCCGCGTCGCCCCCCGGCGGCGCGAGTGCGTCGTCTCCAGCCTGCGCGTCGGTGCCCTCGAGGATCCGGATCCCCTCGGCCAACACGTCCTGCCCCGCCTCGCGCAGCCGCGACAGCGCTTGCAAGGAGGCGTAGCCGAGCGGCTCGGTCCGCACCGCCTCCAGCCACGCCGCACGCGCGCCCGTCTGATCGCCGCGACGCGCCAACGCGCGTCCCTTGAAGTACACCAGCCGCGCCCGATCCCCCGGATGCCCACCCGGGATCGACAGCGCTCCGTCCACCACCGCGAGGACCCCGGCGTCGTCTCCCTCGGCGAACGCCGTGACCAACATGCGCCGCGTGGCTTCGTCGCGCATGTCACCGCCGATGTCGAGCGCCCGGCGCAAGGCGGCCTTCATCTTCTCGGGATCCCGGTGCTCGTACCAGGACTCGGCCGCCAGCACCCAGGCGTCGTCGGCGTAGCTGTGGTCGGCGTGGTCGCGTGCGAGCTGCTCGAAGGCTCGGGCCGCCGCCGCATACTTGCCCTCGGCGTACAAGCCTCGCGCCGCCTGGTAGCGGCTCTTCACCTCGTGATCGACCGCCGCCGCGCCGGCTTTCTTGCAGGCGGCCGCGGCCTTGTCGAACGGACCACGCGCGTCGTTGCGTCGGCGCTGCTTGAAGATCGCAGTCCCCTTGGCATACAGCGCACGACAGACGTCGATCGGATCGAGATCCTTGTTGGACAACAGCTTGTCGGCGACCGCGACCGCGTCCTTGTACTGCCGCCGCTGCAGGTGCGCGTCGATCCTCGCGTGCAGAAGGCGGCGCTCGAAGGCTTTGGCCATCTTTCCGGCACGACGGCGCCCGATCTCCTTCTCCAGCTCGGGCAGGACCTCGGCGGCCTCGTTGCCGTAGTCGGACAACGGCGTCTCCAGCAAGAGCTGCTCGTACAGATCCACCGCACGCTCCACGTCGGTCCGGACCTTCGAGCGCGCCAGCACCCTCGCCAGCTTGACGCGCGCCTCGTGACGACGGGCACCGTCGGGGTAACGCCGCAGGTACTCCTCGTAGGACGCCCGCGCGCCCGCGTCGTCTTGGGAACGCGAGCGTGCATCGCCTTCGATGATCAGAATGTCGTCGCCCAGCGGCGAGTCGTGGCGCGCCTCGGGAGCGATCGACGACACCAGGGCGAGCGCGGGCTTGGGCTGCCCCGCGTCGAGGCGGGCCTGCGCCTCGAGCACCACGAGGCGCAGCCGCACCGGGGCGAAGACCTCGGCCTGCCGCGCCTCGGCGAAGCGGTCGGCGGCCGCCTCGAACTGCCCCTGCCGCACGTCCTCGAGCCCCCGCAGCCACTGCGCTCCGGCCCGCTCGGCCGTCGTCAGATCGTCTCGAGCCAGCAATCGGTCGAGCAGCTCGACCGCTCGCGCGTGGTCCTGCCGCTCGCGCGCGAGGATGGCGTCCCGCCCCGGGCCGTCGGCGAACCACAGATCGCGGTCCCCCGGCTCGTCCGACGGGGCGTCGCTCCCGGTATCCTCGTCGGGGGTCTGGGCCGAGGTGTGCAGGGCGACCGGGGGGCCGTCGGTGCGGCACGCCGACAACCCCCACAACGACCCCAGCAGCACCCAGGCGCAGCGACGGCACGGGCGATGGGGGGTCGTTCTCGAGTCGAGGCGTGGTCGTTGCTCGCGGCCACTCATACCAGACGTGTCGGCTCGCTCTCCGGATCGTAGATCTCGACGCGATTCTTGCCGTTGCGCTTGGCGACGTACAGGGCCGCGTCCGCCGCCTCGATGAGCGCATCGGCGGTCGGCTCCACGAGCATGCCCAGATCGGCGACGCCCAGCGAAACCGTGAGTGCGAAGCTCTGTCCATCGAGCTCGATCGGCCGGGACGAGACCGTGTCCATGATCCGGTAGGCGGCCCGAGACGCTCGCAGCGCGTCCACGTCGCGGCAGATCAGGGCGAACTCCTCACCCCCGAAGCGCGCGAAGATGTCCTCGCTTCGCGTGGTTCCGGCCACCCGCTCGGCCACGGCCTTGAGCACGCGATCGCCGACCGGATGGCCGAGGCTTTGGTTGATCTGCTCGAAGTCGTCGATGTCGAACAGCACCAGCGACAGCGGCTTGCCGTGCCGCATCGCGAACGCGACGTCGCTCTCCAACCGGTTGTTGAAGTACCCGCGGTTGAAGATCCCGGTCAGGCGGTCGCGCAGCGCCGACTCGTACAGGTTGCGCTGGAAGTCTTCGTCGGCGTCCTCGTGAAAGGTGAACTTGAGCACGCTGGAGGCGCCGATCTGGATCTTGTCCCCCTCCTTGAGGGGATACCGATCGACCTTCTCCCCGTTGGCGTACGTGCCGTTGGTCGAACCGGCGTCGCTGAGGTAGTACTGGCCGTTCTCCTCCTCGACCAGGGCGTGCGTGCGCGAGATTCCCTCGTCGTTGATGCGGACGTCCGTCTGGAGCCCCCGGCCGATCGTGGTCTTGTCGCCTTGCTTGAGCGGGAACATCTCTCCCATCCGGTCCCCGGACAGTACGACCACGAAGGCCCGCTTCTTCCCGCCCCGACCCTTCTCGAGCGCGTCGGGCTCGAGCCCGATGGTGGACTTCGACATGGGAGAGCTTCATCCTAGGGCCGCCATCCGATCCCTGGCAACTTGCGCCGAACTCGGCGTATAGTCGCCTCGGTGGTGCCTCCCTCCGCTCGCCCAGGTCGTCACCCCGTGGTCA
>CAZYSW010000536.1:0-4209 GCA_964650105.1 uncultured Nannocystaceae bacterium | reverse complement strand
AGGACGCGGTCGCGGCTCAGGGCCCCTGCATCAGCACCCAGCCGACCAGGGCCAAGAAGAGCAGGAGCAGGCCGGCGAGGAGCAACCGACTGCGCCACGACCAGTGCGACGCGGGCGGCATCTCGACGGGCGCGTCGAGCATGCTCGCTTCGAAGCCCGACCGGGGCAGCGTCGGTCCGCCGAACGGCGACGACGCCGAACGCGGTGAGCCGAGCGGCGGGGTCTCGAGCGGCGACGTGGGCGGCGGCGCGGACGTGGCCGGTGCTGCCCGCCCGGTGGCGGTCGGTGTCGGCGCGTGTTCGCGGCCGGCGGGAGCCGGCGGTGGCGGTGAAGACTCGACGTCGCCGCCGTCGCGCTCGGGGCCCCCGTCCTCGCGCTCGTCCGCCGGCGGCATGGAGGCGAGCGCCTCCTGCAGAGCCTCCACCTCGGTCTCCAGCCGCTCGACGGTTTGCTGCAGCTTGAGCGCGCCGCGGGGATCGACGGCGGTGTCGAGCGCGAGACGGTAGCGATCGCGCTGGCGTTCGAGGGCCGCCAACTCCTGCTGGAGACGATCTCGGGCGGTGCCCTCGTGGTTCATCGGCGGCATGAGTCCGGCGGCGGGTCGGGGCTGGCCTGGCGCCCCGAGTCGAAGGGGGCCACGTCACCATGGTATGCGCGCCCGTTCGTTCTCCCAAGCCGGCGATCCCATCGGTCGACGCCCGCAGCGCCCACGGACCGTTGCCGGTGTGCCGTGGCCTGGCATGCGTGCCTCCCTGCGAGCCCCACTCGAATCGACGATCACGACGCAGCTCGGGCGTCGGGAGGCCGTCGGCGCCCTCGTGTGAACCCCCGTGAGCACCGCGACCGCGGTGGCCTCGTCGGGGAGTCGGGATCTTCACGTTGGCGGGATTTTCCTTTTTTCGGCCGGTGGTGTCCCGACGAGAGCTCGGTCACCGACCGGCGAGCGACTTCACGACCTCGAGCGCCTCGCGAACGTGCTTTTTCGGGAAGATCTGCGACGAAAGAACGTACTGAACGATCCCCCGGCGATCGATGACGAAGGTGACGCGTCCGGGGATGAGGCCGAGCGTCTTGCCCACGCCGTAAGCTTTGCGCAGCGACCCGTCCTCGTCGCTGACCAGCGAGAAGGGGAGCGCGTGATGGCTGGCGAACTTGCGGTGGGATTCCAGGGAGTCAGGGCTCACGCCGACCACGTCGGCGTCGGCCTTCGAGAACTCCTCGATCGTGTCCCGGAAGGTGCAGGCCTCGGCCGTACATCCGGGGGTCTCGTCCGCCGGATAGAAGTAGAGCACCAGGACGCGGTCGCGTTCCCCCCCGACGACGATCGACTTGCCGTCGTGTGCGGTCTTCGTGAACGGAGGCGCGGGATCACCTTTGGCAAGCGGCATCTTGGGGTTCTCTTATCACGATCGCGGTTCGGCCGTACCGGACGGAGCCTCGAGCAGATGTTCGGCGATCGTTCGAGGCTCGGCTTCGAAGCCGGTCTGCGCGCGCAGCTTCAGCCAATCCTCGGCCCAGCCCGCCTGCGGGTCGAGGATGAGGGTCGCGTCGATGTCGGTGACGCCCTGGAAGTTGAGGGGGCACGTCCGCACCTCGTGGGGTCGATCGGGGTGCCACAGGGGGATGCCGTACTTGCGGCAGATCCGTGGGCGGTGATCGTACAGCCTGCAGATCCCCTCCGCGGAGAGGACGGGGCAGGGCCGTCGTCGATCCGGGACGTAGTCGCGCGCACGCGCCAAGATGTCCGCGCGCACCTCGGCCGGGGCGCGCTCGAGGCCCTCGCGCAAGAAGGCACCCTCCAGCGCCGAGATGCGAAACGACTGATGACAACAGTCGCTGCAGCCGGGCTTGCACTCGATGTGCTCACGGTACCGCGCCACCACGGGGGCGACGCCATCGTCGATGATGGCGAGGTGGCGGCGTAACCGGTCTCTCCACGCAGGACGCAGCCCAGGTGTCTCGCCGTCGCGGCTCATCCCAGGCTGACCGCCGGCTCGAGGTGCCAGGTGGCCTCGACGCCCTCGTTCTCGACCGCCGCGACGATCTCGTGGGCGACCGATTCCATGTCTTCGACCGGGCGGGGGCCACCCTGGTAGTAAAAGCGCTCGGTGCCGTCGCGATCGACCTCGTACCATGCGTCGAGGTCGTCGACCGTCAGGATGTGCCCGAGCTTCCAGCGCTCGAGGATGTTCTCGACGGTGATCGCGTCGCTGAAGGTCTCGCGGAGCTTGCCGATGCGACGCGCTTCCGGGCCGAGCTCGTCGAGGCGGTGAGCGACCACCCGCTCGAGGTCGCCCGTCGCCGCGAGCGCGGCGATCTCGAACTGGGTACCCCAATACCGGCCGTTCACGAAGACGTACGGCGGCACCATGACCCCGCTGAGCCGCTCGATCTGCTTGCGCGTCTGCGGCTCCTTGGTCAGGTCGACCTCGCGGATCGTGGTCTCGATGCCGTCGAGGTGGGCGCGGATCTCCGCGACGGCGTCTCGCTCGTCGGCGGTCGCGTAGATGACGACCAGCCGGTCCTCGGGTTTGAGGCCCTTGGCGGCCTTGGTCTTGACCCGCGAGAGGACGGCGGCCGGGTCCTCGCGGCGAGGCATCGCTGCGGGCACCTCCGAGGGCTCGGGAGGACGCGCCGCGCCCTCGCCGGATGCCGACGGGGCCGGCTGGGGTTCGATGTCCGGCTCGGTCGCCTGGGGGGTGCCGACGTAACGGGCCACGGCTTCGGCGACGGGTTCGGGCGCGTGCTCGAGGATGCGGTCGCGCAGTCGGCGACCGGCCTCCAGCACGTCCGCGGGCAGTCGCTCCTCGGCGGCTTTTCGCGCTTTGTCGAGCAGACGCTTGAGCATGCGAGGGACCTGCATAGCAGGCGAGCGGCGCGGGCCAAAGCGGGTTTTGGGACGCCCGCGACCCGCAGATCGGCGGCCGAAATCGCGGGTTTTCGGGGTGGCGGCCGCCGAGGGCGCCCACCGCCGCGCGCAGGGTCGGGCCCGATCCCGAAGGAGGTCCGGCGACTATGCCCGTCGGCTGGTCTCTGGCAGTCTGCGAACCGCCATGGCGGTCGAAGACAAGACCATGTTCGAGATCTACCGGGAGTCCGACTACAACCGGAACTTCCACTGCATCTTCTACACGGAGCTCGAGGAGCACGGACGTGACGTCGAGATCGCCCGCGCCGCGAACGGGAAGACCGTGTTCTCGGGTTATCTCGACGACGCCCGCAAGGAGGAGGCGCGCAAGATCGTGGAGGCGATCGTCGACGAGCTCAACGACCTCGACGAGGACGAAGAACCCGAGCTGGCGATGATCGAGCGCCGTCTCGAGCCCTTCTTGGTGCGCTGAGCCTCACGGCCGACGCGCCGGCTCGATCGGCAACGGTCCTCCCGACAGCCCCCGCAAGAAGAAGGTCATGAGCTGATCGGCGACCTGCTCGGGGTTGCTGAACGAGCGCTCGCGGGTGCGAGCCGCCGGGTCGTCGCTGTTGGCGGCGAGCATGCTCTTGAGCGCCTCGCGGAGCCCCCCGAGCGCGGTGACGGCCGAGACGTGGACGTCGCAGCTCCCGACCAGGCCGATGGTCTGCCCGACCCGCAGGGCGTCCTCGATCATGCCGAGGACTTGATCGAAGAACCGGTTGATCCCCACGCGGCTCTCCTCGTCGAAGCTGGTGGGATCTCGCAGGATGATGCTCGCCACGTCGTCGTGCTCGAGCACCGTGCTGACGACCCGGCGAAAGTTCGCCCGAAGCTGCAAGAGCGGAGGCTCGGCGCCGGGCTCGAGGGTGATCCGTCGGACCTGTAGGCGGGTGACGGCGAGGAAGTCGTCGACCAGGTGGGCGAATACTTCCTGCTTGCTCGTGAAGTACAGGTAGAAGGTCCCACGCGCGATGCGGGCCTCGTCGATGATGTCGTGCACCGACGCCTGGTGATACCCCTTGTCGCGGAACACGCGCTTTGCGGCCGCGACGATCGCCTCCCGTCGCTCGGTGCGACGTCGCTCGGCCCGTGCCGTGCGGCCGTCGGGAACTTCTTCGGCAGCGGTCTCGGCGCTCGTCGCCGGGGGACTCGCAGCGGATCGGCGATCAGCGTCGTCCACGTCGCTCCTGGTCGCGCTCACGCGGTCGAGAGTCTACGTGGTTTTCTCGCGCTCTGCCTTCGTAGAGGTGGGTGCCGTCGAAGCGCGCGAGCGCGTACTCGTCGTTGGGGAAGTGCGA
>CAZYSW010000535.1:0-4210 GCA_964650105.1 uncultured Nannocystaceae bacterium | reverse complement strand
CAGACGACCCTCGTGGGGTCGGGCGATCGCGACCTGCAGGCGCTTCAGCCCGAGGGCTGCCAGCCGAACCGTGCCCCACGGGTGACGCCACTCGCGAGGGTGCTGCACCACGACCACCGCGGTCTCGTTGCGGACGCGCGGAATGGCCTCGCACACGCAGGCCACCGGGGGGCGTCGGCAGCGCGAGCACGAGGCTCGCCCCCCCGTCGCGGCACGCGTGGTCGTGTCCGGGCGCAAGACGGGCATGGTGCCGCCGAAGGCCGGTCCTGGCCAGTCGGTCCGTCGTTCGCGGCATCGTGCCCGCACCGCAGCGCGTCGGCTTCGGGCCGGTACGCCTCGAAGCGGTCCGACCCGGGCGACGCCACACACGTGGGAACCCCTACGCTGCGATCGTTCCACTCGTCGTGCTTCGCCCCGGGCCAGCGTCCGAGACGAGCGTGTTCGGGTCGGTCGGGCGGCGGGGGACGCGAGCGCTACGGCGGGTTCCTTGACACCCGGCGGCGTGCCGTTATCGTGGCGATCTCTCGCGCCGACGGGGGCGTCCCCCAGGCGCGGCCGCCGTCGCGTTGCAGGTGCAGCGAATGTCCGACCATCGCGAAGACACGGCCCTCGACGACGACCGGCCGTTCGAGCTCGGAGAGCTGCCCGGCAGCCACGGGGCGACCACGGGAGACGATCTGGATCTCCGCGCCGAGCGACCGACGGAGCACGCCCTTCGCTCGGGTCGGTTCGGTGCGACCGTGCTGGTCTCCACCCTGGTCGCGGGCTCGATCGTCGCGATGGTCCTCGCGGTGTGGGACGGCGAGGTGGCCGGGTCCGTCGAGCCCGCGCTGGCCGGTCTCGGTGGGGTGGGGCGGGCGTCCGTGCTCGCGATCGAGTCGCGCGAGACGGCGGATGCCCAGGCGCCGTCGCTCGCCGCCGCGACGCCCGTGGCGGCCGCGACTCTGGCTCCGTCGCAGGCCGAGCCCGGAGAGGATCCCACGGCGCCCGTCGACGGACCCACGCCGACGGACGTCCGAGCCTCCGCGCTGCCGAGCACGACCAGCCCCGTCGCGCATGCGCCGTCCGAGCCGTCGGATCGGGGCGGAGACGACGGCGACCCCTTGAAGAACCTACCCTCTCCGGAGGCGGCGCTCTCGGGTGACGCCGCGGAGCCGGCGCCCGCCGATCTCCCCCCGGCCGAGGAGCCCGAGCCGAGCGAAGGTGGCGACGCGGCACCCGACGATCCCGCCGCGGAGCCGGTTGCGCCGCCCGCCGATGCCGAAGCGCCGCAAGAACCCGAATCCATCGGCGCATCGGAGCCCCGCGGCGATCTCGGACGCCTGGTTCCGGTCTGACGAGGCGCAACAAAAAGCGGTTCGTGTGCCAGCGCACCCGGCAAGGAGGGGGCGCCCGTTCCCAACCGCCGCGGTTTCGGTGTTCCTTTGCGGGTGATGACTCGACATCTTCGAAGCCTGCTCGACCTGAACGCGGCCGAAGTCCGGCGTGTGGTCGACCTCGCCGCCGAGGTCAAGCGCGAGCCCGGACGGTTCTCGACGGGTCTTTCGGGCAAGTCCATCGCGATGATCTTCGCCAAGCAGTCCACGAGGACGCGGATCTCCTTCGAGGTCGGAATCCACCAGCTCGGCGGTCAGGCCCTGTCCTTGTCGACCTCGGGCGGAACCGGCATGCAGATGGGCCGGGGCGAGACGATCCACGACACGGCCAAGGTGTTGTCTCGCTACGTGCACGCGATCGTGATCCGCACCTTCGGTCAGGACGAGGTCGACGGGCTGGCGGAGCACGGATCGATCCCGGTGATCAACGCGTTGACCGACCTCTATCACCCGTGTCAGGCGCTGGCCGATCTCTTGACCATCCGCGAGCACCTGCAGACCCCCGAGGGCAAGAAGCTGGTGTACGTGGGGGCGGGTAACAACGTGGCCCACTCCTTGATGCTCGCGGGCGCGCGCTCGGGCATGAGCGTGGTGGTGGCATGTCCGGACTCGTTGCGGCCCGATCCGAAGGTCGTCGAGCGCGCCCAGGCGGATGCGGCGGGCACCGGCGCGACGATTGCGGTCGTCGAGGATCCGCGCGCCGCGGTGGAGGGGGCGGACATCGTCTACACCGACACCTGGATCAGCATGGGTGAGGAAGCCGAGGCTGCGGCGCTCCGCCAGAAGCTGTCGGGTTACACCGTGACCCCCGAGCTCATGGAGCGCACCGGCAAGGCGAGCATCTTCATGCACTGCCTCCCGGCGCATCGCGGTGAGGAGGTCACCGACGAGGTGATGGACGGAAAGTGGTCGGTGGTGTTCGACCAGGCGGAGAACCGGCTGCACGCCCAAAAGGCATTGCTGCTGCTCTTGCTCGGAGCGCAACCGTGGAGCTGAAGATCGACGAACTGGCCCCGCGATACGCTCATATCCTGCGGACCTGCGTGCCCTTCCTCGTCACGTATCCCGCCAACCACGGCGCGCTGGATCTGGCACCGTTCGGTCTGAAGATCCCCGAGGAGCACGTCTACGACCCGACGCGACTGCGCAGTCGGGTGTTGATCGACGGGCTTCACCGGCTGGACGCGTTCTCGTTCGGGGGGCAGGAGATGCTCATGCCGCGCTGGGTCCTCTTCGACTGCGGAGAGTTTCCGGGGATCGTGTTCGGCTTCGCGCGCAAGGCGAAAGATCTGCCAGTCGAGCTGCGCCGGGCGTACGACGTCGTCGATTCCGAGCGCGACGAGGACCTGGTCCCGTTGTCGATGTGGGTCGCGATTCGCTGCGCCCAGGATCGCGCCTGGTTCGGGCACAACCTCTCGTCGTCGAACTACGTGGCCAAGACCGAGCCGCTGCCGGGCCTGGGGACCATCACGAAGGTGTTCGGCATACGGGTCGCGCGGGTGTTTCACCAGTACGGCGCGACCCAGTGGGCGAGCACGAGCCTCAACATCCACCTCAGCCTCGGTGACATGATTTTGCTCGGTGCCTACACCCCCGCGCACACGCACGTGGAGACGTTCACCTATCGAATCGACGTCGACGAGCAGAGGCTGGTCGCACCCCTGGGGCCGGGTTGGACGCGGGACACCAGCGGCGGCGATCGGTTCGTCGACGCCGACGATCCGGGCGCCATCCGGGAGTTGCACGGCGAGATCGAGGCCGGCCGGAGGTTCAGGCTGGTGCGCACCGAGCCCCGCGTGAACGCGGGGCAGCGGCTGTGGCTGGAAACGCTGCCGTGAGGCTCGAATGACCGTTCGGGGGCCTGGCCCCCGAACGGCCGTCGGTCTCAACCCTCGAACGGCCGGATCCTCCCGTCGTTGGCCGAAGGCCCTCCGACGACCTCTCGCATGCGCGCGCGCTTCACCTTCTGCCGCTCGCCTTTCTCGACGATGTGCGTGGGCCTGCTGAGGGGGGCCGCCTTGGCGCCGGCGATGAATTCGCGCAGTGCCCGCAAGGCATCGGTCGTCGTGAATACGCCCTCGATCTTGTAGCCGTTCATGACCACTGCGCACCCGTAGCGGTTGGCCTCCATGGTCTCGGCCACCTCGAGAAGCGGCGTGTCGGCGGTGACGGTGTAGGGCTCGGGGCTCATCGCGGCCGCAACGGTGAGCTTTTTGGGGCTTCCGTTGCCGACGGCCATGGCGACCGCGAGGTCCCGCTGGCTGACCACGCCGACGAGAACGCGATTGTCCCGCATCACGCACAGATGACGGATGTTGTTGGCGTACATGCGGTCCTGGGCATCGGCGAGGCTCAGGTTCTCGTCGACGACGGCCGGCGCCGCGGTCATGAACTCACCCACGGTCGGTTGCGTACCCATTTGGTCCTCCTTCGAACACTTGCAGCCTAATGCCTCGTGGAGGGCACGGGTACGGCAACGGTGACGCCGCCGCCGCTGGGTGGACGAAGGATTTGCGGCCCCGACCGCCCGAGATGCGAAGGCCGCGAAGGCACCCCGCGTCGGGGTTTCTCGCGCGGTCACGGCCGGATCTCGGCGAACCGCCGACACCACTCGTGCATCACGACGGCCGACGCCGCGCCGGCGTTGATCGAGCGCGTCGAGCCGTACTGCGGGATGTGGACGAGGTGGCCCACGCTCGCGCGGGCGAGCTCCGACAGACCCGGTCCCTCCTGACCGAACAAGAAGACGCACGCGCGAGGAAGGTCGAAGGTACTCAAAGACCGCGAGCCCGGCACGTTGTCGACGCCCACGATCGGCAGGTCGAGCGGAGCGA
>CAZYSW010000534.1:0-4222 GCA_964650105.1 uncultured Nannocystaceae bacterium | reverse complement strand
AGCCGGTTCACGCGCAGGAGAGCGCAAAAGAATTGGCTGGCTCCCTGCGCTGCTAGATGTGACCGCCCATGAGTGCGCACTCAAAGAGCGCCCGCGTCGCCTGCGCCGCCGCTTGTGCCTCTATGGCAACCTTCCCAAACTTAGCCGCGCCCTCTCGCCAACGAGCATGCTCAATCTCGTCCATGTTCGCCAACCGACGAAGTATCTCGTGATACTGCGCGGCATCTGCGAGTGGGACATCCCATCCGGCTTCGTGGCGCTCGAGTGAGCGCCAAGGGGTACAATCGCTGATGAGTACGGGGCAACCTGCCAGCAGTGCCTCGACGATGGCATGGCCGAAGTTCTCGCCCAAAGTCGGAAGCAGAAAGACATCATATCCAGAAAGTATCTTTGCAACGTCTTCGTGCGGACGCGGCCCATTGAACCGTATGCGGACTGAGGCCGGTGCCTGACTCGCCGCGCGTTGGCAAAGCTCGAGATACCTCTGATCGTCGGCCGGTCCGAAAATGTCGAACTCCGCCGAGATCCCTGCCTCGCCGATGAGGCGGATAGCTTCCAGCAAGTTCTTCACCGGCGAGATGCGGCTGAGAAATACCGCACGAAGGTGACCCGCATGCTTGGGCTCCCGGCGGACGACCGCATTGTTACTCATTCGGTCTGCAGCCGTCATGTTCGCCGCGATCATGTAACGCACATTCTTTCCGAAGGCTCTCTGAATGTCCGGGACGTCCTTCGGCGAGGAGGCTTGCCAGAGCACGTCCTCGTAGAGATTCAGGCCACGGGCGACCTTCAAGAATGCATGTTTCTTCCGGGCCTTCAAGCTCAGGGCCCCCGGGGAAAGCTCACCACGTGGAGCGAGAATGGTTGGGCGACGGGGTACTAACCGAAGCCTTCGGAAGAGCAAGGGGCCGGTCGTGAATACCGGATTTAGCAAGCTATTCAGGTAGAGTATGTCGTATTTCACGTCGCGCATAATCTTTAGAATGGTACGGTCGCATAGCCACGGCGATGAAGGGAGATAGCAGACCTGCGCTTTCCCAACCGTCACCCACTCGCCGCATCTGATGCCTGGATACGGACCCGAATCTCCAGCATCACGATCGGACGTAACGATCTTGAAGTCAAACTCCGCGCCGAGGGTCTCGACGAGGCTAGCGACCGTTCTTATCGGTCCGCCGGATTTGTAGCCGGGAAGATAGCGATTCACCAATGTGAGAACAGTAGCGCGCGTCATTGCCGGTCCCAAGCAACCAGTACCGCGTGTCGACGACTGCCGCCAAGATGATGAGTCATCAAGTGGCAAACGGAGTCTGCCGACGACCGGAGCGGGTCACGCGCTCAGGTCTTGGCGTCAACGTTGCTGTCACCATCCGCGGCACCTCGACCCCCTCTTGCCTGCCGGTGTACGCGTGGTCTCGCCGAACGCGGTGCGCGGGCGCGATGACGAAGCGGACGATGCACGCGACCGTTGCGCTCGCGGCAACGATGGCCAGTCCAACCTGCCAATCTCGACCGATCGCAATTGCCACCGCGGCAAGGGTGAAGGCGGTGCTGACGGCGTAGAGAATCAGCACGGCTCTCCTCGGGGTGATGCCGAGGTCGAGGAGGCGATGGTGGATGTGCCCGCGGTCGGCGGAGAACATCGGCTGACCCTTGAGGAAGCGGCGCACGATGGCGAAGAGGGTATCGAAGATCGGAAGGCCCAGAGCCACCAGAGGAACCAGGATGGAGACAGCGGTGGATGTCTTTTGAGAGGGACCCGCAATGGAGGCAACGGCGAGCACGAAACCCAGCAAGTAGCTCCCCGAATCCCCCATGAAGATGCGGGCCGGGTTGAAGTTGAACAGGAGAAAGCCCAGCGTCGCACCCATCAGGCCAGCCATCGTGATGGCGATGGCCTCGTTGCCGGCAACGAGCGCGACAACGAGGTTGGTCATCGCCGCAAAGAACACCACGCCGCCAGCAAGACCGTCCAGGCCGTCGATGAGGTTGATCGCGTTGATGATGGCTACGATCCAGAAGACGGTGGCCGGTGCCGCGAGGAGCCCGAGCTCGAGGGTCCCGATGAACGGGACGTAGACAGTCTCGATCCGAAGGCCACTGACGTAGGCCGCTGTTGCGACGAGAATCTGCACCAGCAGCTTGTGCTTGGCTCGCAACCCCCGGGTATCGTCGAAGAAGCCGAGCGCGGTCATCGCGAGGCCACCTCCGACGAGGCCGCCGACCATGTGTGGCTCGAGGAGCGGCGTACCCTCCGAGGACAGGAGCGCAGCGGCGAGACCCCAAGCGACGAAGAAACCGATTACGATCGCGACGCCTCCCATGCGCGGCGTGACGCGTCCATGCACGTGGCGCCCTCCGGGTCGCGACACTGCGTCGAGGCGCATCGCGATACGGATCACGGGCGGAACGAGGGCGCCAGTCAGTAGAAGCGCAACGCCGAACACCAGGAGCAGATAGGTGCTCATGGAGCCGTTCTCCTCCTACTGGCGACGCGGGATCGAGATCGGAAGCGCGAAGTTTCGATCGGGCGAGGCGTAGCGGTTGGGCGCATGGGAGGTCCGAGAGAGGTGTTCGCGGGGGCGTCGAAGCATGCCCGGCGCGACGGACGAACGCGTGAGGTGGTTGGGGAGCGGCAGCGGTTGAGCTGGAGGAGGCTCGGCAGGGAGCCAACCGCCTGGCTTTCATAAGGGACCGGGGGGCTGGCTTCAAGCCCCAAAGCGCGACTCGGACCGCCGCGCATCCTGGTGTGAAGGGGCGGGCGAAGACGCACCCGAGTGGGATGACCCGATTGATCCCACGCGGGCCCCGCCAGGGTTTGTTCGGATCGGCAGCCGACCGCCTCGTCCCTGGCCTCGCGCACAATACTTCGCTGATGCGCTCCAGCGTCACCGGCAACGCGCATGCGATCTCGCATGCGAGGGGGTATAAACGGTGTTATTCGGGTGTTTGCCCTCGGCTCGCACAGCCGGATCGAGGCAGCGACTCGGCGTCGTTCAGGACTTTCTCCGCTCGCGCAACACCGCCTTCCTGCTTGCGTCCGACGAAAGTTTGCCAGGATCGAAGACGGTCGGATGAGCGCGACGGCCGTCGTCGATCGTCGCTACGCCCTCCGCACTTGACCGTCTCACTCTCGGTCGCCGCGTCAGGCGGTGATGAGGCCGTCTCGGGGAGCGTACCTGTGCAGGTGAAGACCCTCGGCTCATGCGCCCGGATCCCCGGGGTGGGGGGAAACTTTGGCGCACTGCACACGGAGATCGACCTTTCGCTTGACAAGAGGCCGTCCCTACGCCCCGCGAGTCCACTTCATCGAGGCGGCCTCGGCGGCACCCTGCGGACACGGCACACATGTGAAGCATTCGCCGACCTCACGTGCGCCCGCACGTGAACGCCCCCAACGCCAAGTTGCACCCCACTCCACGTGCGTGCCCATCGGGGACATCTTGCTCGCTCGAGGCGTCGGACCATGTTTGCTCGCATCGCGAAACGTGCTCGCCGATGTCGGATCCCACCAAACACAAGCCCCACGACACTCTGTTCGTGGAGACGTTCGGCGATATCGACCTCGCGCGGGCCGAGCTCCGCAGCCTTCTTCCACCCCCGCTGCTCGCCGCCTTGGACTGGGACACGCTCCGCGTGGAGCCGGAGATGTTCGTCCGCATCGGCCGAGAACGCAAAGCATGCGACCTCCTGTTCTCGGTCGTCCGCAAGAACACCGCCACCAGGGTCTTCGTACACGTGATCTTCGAGCACACCAGTCGGCCCGACGAGCTCGTCTTGCTCCGCATTCTCGACTACATGGTCCGCGACTGGTTTCGCATCGCCTCGCGGCAACCGCCAGGAGCACCTCTGCCGCCCATCATCCCCGTGCTTCTCTCCCACGTCGAGGGCGGATGGACCCTGCCCACCCGCTTCTCCGACCTTCTGCGCCTCAGCGACGCCGACTTCCCGATCTTCGCCCGGTTCATTCCCAATTATGAGCTCGTGCTCGAAGACGTCTCAGGACGACGACGCCCTCACGGCACGCAATCTCCCCGCGGCACTCGTCCTGACACACTGGGTCTTGCGCGACGGACGCAACCCCATTGCCCTCCTGGCACGCGCCCCTCGCTACGCTCCGACCTTCGAGCAGGCTGCCGCAGAGCCCAAAGGCCAGGCTGCGATCGACCGCATCATGCAGGATGTTGGAGTCGCAAACGGCGAAGCGAGCGTGTCGCTCGAA
>CAZYSW010000533.1:576-4234 GCA_964650105.1 uncultured Nannocystaceae bacterium | reverse complement strand
CGCCCGTGGGCCCGGCCGGAGCCCCAGTAGCCGGGCGGCACGACCCGGCGGGACGCGTGCGTGTGATGGCCGCCTAGGAGGGTTCCGGGGTGCCCGTCACGGGGCGTGCGGCGGCCGCAGCGGAACTCAAGCCGCCGCAGCAGGCGCCGAGAGCTCGTGGAAGCGGCCGGGGGCGGCCATGGCATCGAGCCCGTAGTTCACACCGATGACCTCCTGCACCTTCGTCCGACTCGACGCGCTCGCCGAGATGGACCGTGACACCGCTACGGTGTGCAGCTCGAGGTCCGGCAAGCGGATGGGGCCGAAGCCGATGTTTTCGTGGCTGCCGAACCGGATCTTCTTGAACCCCGGAACCGACCGCACCAGGTGGGCGTAGCCGATGCCGTGCTCGGGTCGGGCGTGGTCGAGCTCGCCGTCGAGCGGATCGACCACGCGGACGCGGGTCTTGGACACCGCCTCGGTGTAGTAGGCGGCATCCACCCGACGGACGAAGGCCTTGCGCGCCTCCCAATCGAGCGCACGCACCTCGTGGGTACGCCCCTCGAGGGTATAGATCGCCCCGGGGTGCACGTGCAGCGGAGCGTCTTCGAAATCGACCTCCGCGAGGACGCGACCCGTCGGCTCGTCGATGACCGCGAAGTTCTCCTCCAGAGTGCCCCGCAGGTCGATCGCCTCGGCGGGTGACGGGCCGCCCGGCGCCAGATACCGAACGTCGGCGCCCTCACCGAGGCGATGCAGGCTCCCCTGCTCCGCCAGATACTCCAGGCCCGCGGTGACGTCGTCGGGCGAGAGGCCGGCGAGCGTCGACCCGCGGCGCATCGGCAGCTCGTGGGCGGCACAGTGCAGGTGGGGAAGGACGACCTCCGGATTGTCGGGATCCACGTGCGCGTGCTCGGGCGGCTGCCCCCACAAGAACGCCGGATCGGCGGCCACGAACTGGTCGAGGGGGGCCGACGACAGACACAGCACCGTGAGCGACGGCTGCCCCCGTCGGCCCGCCCGCCCGGCGCGTTGCAGCGTCGCCGCGCGCGTCCCCGGATACCCCGACAACACCACCGCATCCATGCCTCCGACGTCGATGCCGAGCTCGAGCGCGTGCGTGCAGGCCACGACCCGGGCCTGCCCGTCGCGAAGGGCCTTCTCGACCTCCCGACGTCGGTCGGGCAGATAGCCGCCCCGGTAGCCGCGGATCGACTGCGTGGCCGAGGCGCCGTGGCCGGCCTCCGCCTCGTCCTCCTGCAGATAGCGGGTGACGAGCTCCACGGCCTTGCGGGTGCGGCAGAACACGAGGGTCTGCACACCGGCGCGACGCAGAACGCTGGCGACCCGGCGCGTGACCTTCACGTAGTCGCGGCGCACGCCGGTCGTGGCGTCGACGACCCGCGGGTTGACGACCATCACCGTTCGCTCGCCTCGGGGAGCCGTGTCCCGATCGATCACCACGAAGCTGCCCTGCGGCCGACTGCACAGATCCGCCGCCAGCTCGCCCGGGTTGGCGATGGTGGCCGAGCACGCGACGACTCGAGGCCGCGCGCCGTGGTGCTCGCACACCCGCCACAGGCGGCGCAGCACGTTCGCCACGTGGCTGCCGAACAGGCCTCGGTAGGTGTGGAGCTCGTCGATGACGACGTAGCGGACGCCCGCGAGAAACCTCGCCCAACGCTCGTGATGCGGGAGTATCCCCCGGTGCAGCATGTCGGGGTTGGTCGCGACCGCGTGCGCCCGGCCACGCGCGGCTCGACGGGCGTCCGGGGGCGTGTCGCCGTCGTAGACGGCGACACCGAAGCGCGCGTCGAGATCCCCGGCCAACGAGCGGATCGCCTCGACCTGGTCGCGCGCGAGGGCCTTGGTCGGAAACAGCAAGAGCGCGCGTGCACCGTCGTCGCGCAAGACCGCGTCGAGGATCGGGAGCTGAAAGCACAGGGACTTGCCCGATGCCGTGGACGTCGCGAGCACGACGTCGCGCCCTCCAGAGATCGCTCGTAGAGCGATCTCCTGGTGCTGGTATGGTCGCTCCAACCCGCGTTGGGGGAGCACCGCAAGCAATCGAGGATCAAGATGTTCCGGCCAGGTGCCGAGTGCGACGGATCTTGCAGGCTCACGATGCAGCCCGACCACCTCGACCTCGGGGAGGGCGGCGATTTCCTCCTCGGCTGCGCGCAGTCGGGACGCCAAGAAAACCGAAGCTTCTCCCGCGCCGGCTAGAGCAGAAGTACCGTTGCCTGCCCGATGAAGGAGGGTCCCAGCGCGGGAGAAGCCTGGAAAAGGCTCTAGCATCGAACGACCAGGCGCGTTGACACTGAACGCAAGGCCATGCCTATCATGCGTTCAGCCATGGAGTCAAGATGCCGTCCGCGGGATCGGATCTGCGTTTTGTGATCCGCGCCCCCCCGCCGCGTGGTCGGCGAGGGGCACGGAAGGTGCGCAGGGGCGGGCCGCGCCCGACACGCGACGGGCCTCCGGTCACCCGGAGCGCGACGGCGGGGGGCCCCTTCGCACGCCGTCGTCGGGCTCGAGCCGGGCCAACAACGCCGCGAAATCGCTCGGCAACGGCCGCTCGAAGGTCATCGGCACCTCGCTGCGCGGGTGCACGAAGCCCAGGCGCGCGGCGTGGAGCAGGGGTCGGCCCTCGCCGGGGGCGAAGCCTCGCACGAACGGTCCACGATAGTCGCGGACGTAGACGCGTTCGCCGACGAGCGGATGCCCGGCCTCGGCGAGGTGGATGCGGATCTGATGTTGCCGGCCGGTCTCGAGCCGGCACGCGACGAGCGTGACGCGAAGCGGCGGCTTGCCGGCGACGTGGGACGCAGGCAACACGAACCGCTCGAGCGCCTCCGCGTGCGTGACGGCGCGTCGCGCTTCGGGAGGCGGCTTGCGGGTCGATCGCAGGCTCCCCCGCAGGCGATCGCCCCGATCGGGGACCAGCAGGGTGTCGTGCCGCCCCGAGGGAACGTCCCCCAACGCGAGCGCGAGGTAACGCCGATCGACCACGTGCCGGCGCAGTTGGTCTTGCAAGAACCGCTCCGCGTGGCGCGTTCTCGCGAACACCAGGACCCCGGTGGTGTCCTTGTCGAGTCGCTGAACCACGCGAAGCGGCGGGCTGGTGCGCCCCTCGAGGCGGCGCAGCAGCACCGCGACCTGCTGCACGAGGCTACCGCCGCGCTCGTCCCCGAACGGCACCGTGACGATCCCTGCCGGCTTGTCGACCACGACGACCTCGCGATCGGCGTGCACGATCACGTCGCTCGCGAGGCGGGGACCGGCCGGCGCCCGGTGGAGCTCGACGGAGATCTCCGCGCCTTCGGGGGGACGCACCACCGGATCGACCACCCGACCCCCGTCGATCGAGACCCGACCCTCGCGACACAGCGCCCGCGCACGCCGCCACGACACCCCGCACGCCCTCCGCACCAGCCCCGACAGGGTCTCCCCCGCGTCCTGCGACGACACCCGATGGACCCGAGCCCTCACGGTGCGTGCTCGGGCAAAAGGACGAGCTTGCCGACCGTTCGTCCGGATTCGAGGTCGCGATGCGCATCCGCCACGCGCGAGAGCGGATAGGTCGTGATCGCCGGCGGTCGCAGGACGCCTTCGTCGACCCATCCGGTCAGACACGCCATCGCCTGGTGGAGGCGTGCGGTGTGATCGAACAGGTAGC
>CAZYSW010000533.1:0-566 GCA_964650105.1 uncultured Nannocystaceae bacterium | reverse complement strand
AACCCCATCACGCTGCGATTTTTGTTGGTGAGGTCGAGCGGATCGAACCGTGGGGTCCGCAACCAGTTCCACGCCAGGCGCAGATACGACAGCCGCTCGCCCGCGCGCGGAAGCATGCTGTGAAACCCGTAGATCACCAGCCTCCCCGTCGGCGCGAGATGGCGGTAGCTCTGCCGCAGCGTCGAAACCCCGTTGGCGTCGAAGATGGCGTCGTACCCCGTCGGCGCATGGAGCTCCGCGCGGTTCCACAGATCCTCGCGGGACTTGTCGGTCACCGCCTCCGCCCCCAAGGCCCGCACCACGTCCACCTTGTGACTGCTGCCCACCACCCCCACGACATGACATCCGAGGTGGCGCGCGATCTGGACCAGCGCGCTGCCCACCCCTCCGGCCGCCGAGTGGACGAGCACCATCGCCCCCTTCTCGGGGCGGGCGAGCACCACCCTGCCGAGCGAACCCTCCACTTCGACCCGCACTGGGTTGTCCTGCATCTTGTCGTTCACCGCATCACCTGTCCGCCGTCGAGGGCGACCACTTCGCCCGTCATGAATGCCGACGCCTCCGAT
>CAZYSW010000532.1:0-4238 GCA_964650105.1 uncultured Nannocystaceae bacterium | reverse complement strand
ATGCCTGCTCCGCAGACTGTGGCTCGCTGGTCATGATGCCCTCCTCATTACCGGCGTTGCCGAACCCGACTCATACGCCCTCGAGTTGTCAATCAGGTACGGCCGCAGCACCGCTTCAGCCGCGCTACTCTCCCGCAACTTGGACAGGGCCTTGTCCTGGATCTGTCGAATACGCTCGCGCGTCAACCCATAGACGGCGGCAATGCTCTCCAGCGTCGCCTGCTCGTCAGTCCCGATGCCGAACCGACGTGTCAGAATGCCGACAGCTCGTTCCGGCAATAGAGTCGCCAATGTCCGAATCAGGTCGTGGTGCAACTGCTCATGGATGACAATCTGCATTGGATCAGTGCGCCCGTCACGATCCTCGCCGTGTGCCAGGACGTCGGAAGGGTGAAGGTCGCCTTCGTCTCCGAGAAGCTCGTCGAGGCTGCGAAGTGGTCGCATGGTGTCCAGCACGAACTGCACCTGTCCGGGTTCCAGCCCGGTCAGGTCAGAGAGCTCGGCCAGCGTAGGCTCCCGATCAAGCCTCGCGAAGAGCCTCGACCGCGCCTTCCTGACCTTCGCCACCTTCTCGTGGACGTGGACGGGAAGCCGGATGGTCCGCCCCCTATCGCCAATGCCACGCTCGATGCTCTGCTTGATCCACCATGTTGCGTAGGTGGAGAACTTAAAGCCCTTCGACCCATCGAACTTGTCCGCAGCGCGCATCAATCCCAGGTTGCCGTCCTGGATGCGATCAGCGAACTCGACGCCGCAAGTCTCGTAGTGTCTCGCCTTGGCGATCGACACCACCAGCCGCAGGTTCGCGCAGACCAGCTCTGCATGAGCACGGCGTCCTGAAACGACCCGCGCTTCTAGGCTGCGACGGACACTGAGGGCGAGGTTCTTCCCGTCGGTCGAGTCGAGTTCCTGCTGAGCGGCGAGACCGTCGGAGATCAGAGCCCAAAGCTCGACCTCGCGGGCAGCGTCAATCAGCGGATAGCGGCTGATCAGTCGCAAGTACTGCCCGACTGAGTCGTCGCTAAGCTCGTATCCTTTGGGGGCGGGTCGTGTCGGTCGGAGATCGGAAGCTGGTGGCAGGTCAACGCCAGCTTCTCCCAGTAGCTCGATCAGCTTGCCATGCTGCGTGGCCGATAGCTGCCGCCTCGTGGCGAGCACGGCGACTTCGGCACGGGTCAGCTCTCCGCCCTTGCGTGCCCAGTCGGCCAAGAGGTCGTCAAGCGTCCGGCCAACGATGTCGTCTGAAGCTCGTGGGGTGGGAGCTTCCGCTTCCCCTCCGAACATCCACGCCAAGTCGGCATCAGATCCGGTAGCCTCCGGCAGGCCGGTCCCGTCCGACTCGGCTGTCATGGGCGCCACAACTGGCGGGGCTTTTGGCGCCGTCGAGGGTGCGGATCTTGTGGTGGGGGCATCCACTGGGTCACTCTCCAAGCGGGCTGCTCGATGGGCAAGCCTGTGAACCGGCTGCTCAGTCAGCCGCTCCGTGAGCATGTCTGTCACGCCCCTTCCTCGTGTATCGAGCCTGATTCTAGGGCGCGACTCCGACACCAACTCACACATCGTACAAATGTCTGACTGTGGGTCCCAGTGTCGCGTGCCTGGCCCGCTGGAACCGGCAGGGCGGCGGACGTTGACTCGGCCCCGTGTCGGATGCCGCCAGCATCGGATGATCCACTACAGTCGCGGCATGGCCGCGCAACCGGTGACACTCTCCGCCGTTGACGTCTTCTGCGGTGTCGGTGGCCTGTCGTACGGGCTGCAAGAAGCAGGCATCCATGTCGCCGGGGGCGTGGACCTCGATCCGGCCTGTAACTACCCGTACCGAGTCAACGTCCGAGCGCCCTTCTACCGACGCGACGTCCGCGTCTTGACCGCCGAGCAGCTGGCGACCATGTGGCCTTCCGGCAGCCTCCGGGTCCTCGCGGGCTGTGCTCCTTGCCAGCCCTTTTCGCCCTACCGCAGGGGCGCCGACACGTCAAAGGAGACCGACTGGTCACTTGTGGGCGAGCTTCGCCGGCTGGTTGCAGAGACGCTGCCGGACATCGTCACCATGGAGAATGTTCCACGGATCGTCAGCACCTCAATCTTCAGGGAGTTCGCAAACGCCCTGCTGAGCCTCGGCTACTGGGTTGACTTCAAGTCGTGCTACGGCCCGGCATACGGCCTGCCACAACACCGTCGACGTCTCGTCCTCGTCGCGTCACGGTTTGGCGCCATCATGGTGCCCCAGGGTAAGACCCCGCCCACCAGGTATGTGACCGTTCGAGAGAAGATCGGCGGCCTGCCGCCAGTAGGGCACGGGGAGACGCACCCTGATGATCGTCTTCACAAGAGCCGCACGCTGACCGAACTGAATCTGAAGCGCATCAGGCAGTCCAAACCTGGCGGCACATGGGAGGAGTGGCCTGAGGAGCTGCGGGCCGCCTGCCACCGGAAGGCGACTGGTGCCACCTTTCGGAACGTGTACGCCCGCATGAAGTGGGATGAGCCATCCCCCACGATCACGACCTTGGCTTACAACTACGGAACGGGGCGATTCGGTCATCCCGAACAGGATCGGGCCATCACGCTGCGCGAAGCTGCAATCCTTCAAACCTTCCCCAGCGACTACGACTTCGTCGCACCAGATCAGCCGGTGCAGTTTGCGCCGCTCGGCCGCCTGATTGGCAACGCGGTGCCACCCTTGCTCGCCACGGCCGTTGGGGAAGCAATCGTGGAACACGTGAAGACGGTGAAGGGCGCTGTCTGCGAGGTCGAGCGGCCGCAGGCAGTCCCGCCGGCACAGTCTACCGATTCTGCGCGGACCTGAGTCACCACGGAGGTGGCTACCCGAGCAGGATTTCCTCCGGGCGGCGGTAGGTTACGGCCTCGTTGTAACCGGCAGTGACTGACTTGAGCAGGGCATCCAGGTCACCGTCGTGGTCTGCGGCAGCCATCCGGAGTACCTGCTCGGCAAGCGTCTTGCCATCGACGAGGATGAGTGGATATTGGTCGTCGATCACTTCTACCTGCGCCCGCTTCGAGAAGGTACCCGTGGTGACGAAAACGCCGATCCAGCCCCGGCGAAGGCGAGCTACGACCCTGGCAACTTGGTCAGGACCGACGGATGAAGTCGGTGAGATGCACTTCGCCTGGCCGAGAACGACGAGGAGCGTATTCCTCTCGGGAGTGCCTATGTCGAGTCGCCCGACGAAGTCGACGCCACCATCACCTCCTGGTCGTTGTCGGTGACGGTGGCCGACAGATGGATCGTCGGCAAGGACCGGGAGGGGGCATCTACCGCTGGCAGCTCGAAACGCTCGATCTGCTGGACTACCTCGACCCTCACAGCCCCCGCCGGGAGGTGGGGCTGACTGGGTCCCCGTGAGGTGGTCCACCTGTTGTGAGAGTCCGATGCTCCATGATGGGGCAGGGAGGACACATCACGATGGGAACCAGAAGGCGGCACACCCCCGAGCAGATCATCCGCAAGCTGCGGGAGGGCGAGAAGCTGCTCGGGCAGGGCAGTAGCCTGGCCGAGGTCAGCAAGCAGCTGGAGATCTCCGAGGCCACCTGGCACCGGTGGGTGGCCCAGTACGGCGGCATGAAGGCCGATGACGCCAAGCGGCTCAAGGAGCTGGAGCGGGAGAACGCCCGGCTGAAGAAGATCGTCGCCGAGCAGAGCCTGGACATCGACATGCTCAAGGAGCTGAACCGGGGAAACTTCTGAGCCCCGAGCGGCGCCGCCGGGCGGTGGTGGTGCTGCAGCAACGGTTCGGGGCATCACAGCGACGTGCCTGTCGACTGGTCGGGCAGCCTCGTTCGGGCCAACGACGACCGGCCAGACCGCCGGCGGATGCTGAGGAGGGGTTGCGGGCCAGGCTGCGGCAAATCTCTGCTGCCCATCCGCGGTGGGGGTGGCGTAAAGCCCATACGATCGCCGCCCGTGAGGGGCTGGTGGTCAACCGCAAGCGCACCCGCAGGTTGTGGATCGCCGAAGGGCTGAAACGCCCCACCCGGGTGGTCAAGAAGCAGCGTATCGGCCCGGGGCGGCATCAGCGGATGCGAGCGAGCCGGCCGGATCAGATGTGGGCGCTGGACTTCCAGGTCGACGTCACCGTCGACGGCAGACAGGTGAGGTTCCTGAACATCATCGACGAGTACACGCGGGAGGCGTTGGCCACCCGGGCGGCACGTTCGTTCACCGCCGACGCGACCGTGGCGCCGGCAGGCGAAGCAGTCCGTCGGCAATCGCCGAT
>CAZYSW010000531.1:0-4238 GCA_964650105.1 uncultured Nannocystaceae bacterium | reverse complement strand
CGTCTCGCCGTGGGCTCGACCGCGCAGCCGCGGATCGGTGTCCTCGAACGTCGCCGTCTCGATGGCGGCCGCGGCCGGCGTCTTCCCCGTCACGCGGTCCTCCACAGCGCGCCCATCCTCGCCGCACGGAGCGTACCACCGACGCCGGGCCGACCCCGCCGCTTCACACCGTCGACGCGCACCACCGTGCGTCGACGGTGTTCGCTCCCCACGCACCCACCGCGGGGCAAGATCCCGAGACGGCGCGGTCACGACGCTGTCGTGCAGGGACTCGATCCGCGGTGCCGCAACCCGTCCGCGGACCCCGTGGCCGTGCGATCCCGCGCCCGTGCTCCGACGGCCTGCTAAACTCTCGGCCTTGCGGCTGGATCTCGCGGCATCGTTCTACGGGGGACGCGGGTTCTCCCTCTATCACGCGTTCGGCAGCCAGAGCCGCGTGCCGCTCAGCCCACACTTTCACGACGAATACCTGATCTCCGCCCAGCTGAGGGGACGGGAGCACTGCCACGTGGCCGGCAAGCTGCACCAGTTCTCGGCGGGCGACGTGGTGCTCATCAATCCCCAGCAGGTCCACACGGGCAATACCGAAGGCGAGGACATCGAATACCTGAGCCTGTACATCGATCGGCGGCTCGTCAACGAGCTGGCCGAAGAGCTGCGGGCCCCCACGACCGCGCCGGAGTTCACCGCGATCAAGGCCAGCGATCAGCCGGCGCTGGTGCAGGAGCTCGTGGGGCTCTTGGAGCTCTTGCGCAGCCGTGACCAGGCCGTGCTCTATCCGTTGTCGTCGTCGCCCAGCGAAGGCGACGTCGACATCCTCTCGCGGCGACTGGGCCTGGCCACCCACCCGGCGCGCGACACGGTGACCGAGCTCGAGATCCAGACCGCGCTTCACCGCGTCCTGACCCACGCCTTCGAGGAGCTCTCCAACCTCCGCCACCCCCGTCTGCGGTCGACCAACCGCATTCCCCACCGCAAGATCGCGCGCGCCGTGGAGTACCTGCGGAGCCTCGGCGCCGGGGATCGGCAGGCAGCGGAGCTCGACCTGGACGACTTGGCGGCCGTCGCCGGATTGTCGAAGTACCACTTCTTGCGGCAGTTCAATCAGGTGGTGGGGATGACCCCCGGCGCGTACCTGCGAACCCTGCGGCTTTGCCATGCGGGCCGCCTGCTGCGGACCACGGATCTCCCCATTCTCGACATCGCGTTGTCGGTCGGCTTCGCCGACCATCCCAGCTTCAGCCGGGCGTTCGCGCGGCACATGGGAATGACGCCCAGCGAGTACCGCAAGCTCGGCCCCCTATGAGACCGGTCCGGGCCGCGAGACCCCCAGCCGCGGCCCCCGCGTCAGGGCCACCCCCGCCAGGATCACCGCCATCACGCCGCCGGCGGTCATCACCGGCAGAAAGCCGGTGAGGTCCGAGGCCATCCCCGCGGCCGGAGCTGCGAGCGCGGCACCGCTCATGTAGATGACCTGCATCGCAGTGAACTGCGTCGCCCCCACGTCGCGACGACATAGCGACATCGACAGCGCGAAGACGGCCACACCCACCCCACCCCCGCCGAAGTTCTCGACCGCCAAGAGCGTGGCGATGCCGGTCACGGTCATCCCCCCTTGCTGGTACACGCCGATGCTCGACAGGGCGAGCCCTTGCACGACGGAGAACGTAGCGAGCGTGCGTGCCCATCCCCAGCGACGACACAGCAGCCCCCCGAGCGCCGCCCCCACGATGGTCGCGATGCCTCCGACGACGCCGTCGACCCAGCCGATGAGCTCGCGCGAGTACCCGCGATCGACGAGCATGGGCTCGACCATGGCCCCACCGAACGTCTCGCCGAACTTCGCGTAGACCAAGAAGATCCAAAGCCAGGGTCCTTGCTCGCGCGTCGCCGCGACCACGCGACCCAGCACCTCGCGTAGCGTCGGCGCGCGCTCGTCGACGTGCCGCGGGGGGGCCTCGGGCGTCCGAAGCACGAGGACGACGGCCAGCGCCAGGCATCCGCTCATGATCAGGAAGTCGCCCTGCCATCCGATGGAGGCCGAGGCCGCCAAGAGCACTCCGCCGCCGAACAGATTGCCCATCTTGAACCCCGCGATCTGGGCGCCGTTGCCCGGCCCGAGCTCGTGGGGCTCGAGCATGTCCACCGCCCAGCCGTCGACGGCGATGTCCTGGGTGGCCGCCAGCACGTTGAGGACGAGGAAGAGCACGGCAATGGTCGGCAGCCGATCCTCGGGACGGAGCGTGGCGAGCGCGAGACACACCGCGATCATCCCGAGCTGCGCAGGCACCAGCCAGCTTCGACGCCGCCCGAAACGTCGGCTTCCATACCGATCGACCAGCGGAGCCCACGACACCTTCGCCAGCCAGGGGAGCGACAAGAGCGACGCCACCCCGACCATCGTCAGGCTCGTGCCCTGCTCGCGCAGGATGACCGGCACGACGACGGCCAAAAACCCACCGGGCAAGCCCTGGCAGAAGTAGAGCGTGAACAAGAGGAGGAGCTTGCGCCGCACGTCGAGCCGATCCGGAGCATATCCGGCGGGCCCCGATCGCCGGAGCCCTCGCGTTCGCACCCGAACGGCGGAAACGGACGTCGCGGCCCCACACACCTCCGATCGCGGGACCGAGATTGCGTTTTTTTTCGGCGGAGCCCGCGACCTTGCTACGAGGGATCGCATGGGCGATGCGCGGTCCAGGCGGCGCCATGCCGCCTATGCTCCGGTGTTGCCTGCCGTGCTGGTGGCCCTGTGGTGGGTAGGGCAAAGGTGGCCGACGGCGGCGTCGATGCCCGCCTCGAGCCGGCGCGCGGATGATGGGGCGTCGCGCTCGCCCGGCCGGGTCGAGCCGGCGGTTTTGGGGATGACCCGTCGCGCACCCCAGGCCGTCGCGGACCGCCGGGGGAAGGAGGCCGCCGGGCCGGAAACGATCGGCCCCCATCCGGTGCTGGCCAGCACACGCCCGCTCGGGCCCGGCGAGGCCGACGACGACTCCACCGCGTCCGCATCGGACGCGCCACCGCACGGGGACCTCGAAGGGCGAGCCTCCGCGCCGGCCGTCCAGGAGGTGTTCTACGGCGATCGGTCGCGACGATGGGTGGCCCTGACGTTCGACGACGGACCGAGCCGCGAGAACACACCGCGAGTCCTCGACGTGCTGCGACGCCACGACGTGCGGGCGACCTTCTTCGTGCTGGGTCATCGCGCCGAGGACATGCCCGATCTCGTGCGTCGCGTGCACGAAGAGGGCCACGAGATCGGAAGCCACGGGTTTTCCCACACGTCGATGCGGTCGTTGTGGAGGTCGCAGATCCACGAGGAGCTCGAGACCACCAACCGGGCGATCGTCGCGGCGACCGGCCTCGAGCCGGCCCTCGTTCGGCCGCCGTTCGGCCGCTACGCCCCCTCGGCCCTGGAGATCTTCGGCGACCACCGCATGAACGTGGTCCTGTGGTCGGTCGACAGCCACGACTGGGAGCGCGACGACCCCGAGTCGATCGCGCGCGACGTGGTGCGCAGCGCCACACCGGGCGCGATCGTCTTGCTGCACGACCGCACGCCGGTCACGCCGGACGCCCTGCCCCGGATCATCGAGGGCCTGCGGGCGCGGGGCTTCGAGCTCGTCCCCGCGTCGACGCTGACTGGGCTCGCACCCTACGTCGCGCCCAGTCCGGTCGATCGGTGATCAAGGCCTTCACCCCCGACCGCAGGGCTCGCTGCAGGTTGGCCTCGGTGTCACAGCGGTAGGTCCATACGTCGCCCCCCGCCGCCTCGACGCGCTCCCCCAACCCGCGCGAAACGTGCCGCGCCGGCAGGCACAGCACGTCGATCCCCTGCAGCGCCCGCGACAGCGCCGCCGGGCGCTCGGGACGACCCGCGACGTCGAGGACCCGGGGAAGGCGCGGGGCGAGTTGCTCGACCGTCCGGAGGACCTCGCGGTCGAACGACAGCACCCAGACCGTCGATTCCACGCCCGCCTTTCGGACCGCCGCGAGCGTGAGCTCGGCCAGGGTTCGCCTGGCCTGTCGGGAGTGCCCGTCGACCTTGAGCTCCAACATCAGGCGTGTCCGACCGCCGTACCGTTCGAGCAGCGCGGCGAGGGTCGGGATCCGCTCGTTGCGGTAGCTACGATGAAACCAGCTCCCCGCGTCCAACGACGACAACTCGTCGGCGGTGCACTCGGTGACGCGCCGACGCCCACCGCCGATCTTGCGCAAGGTCGTGTCGTGGTACAGCACCA
>CAZYSW010000530.1:902-4244 GCA_964650105.1 uncultured Nannocystaceae bacterium | reverse complement strand
CGTAAGCGCCGAGCGCAGCGAAGGCAGCCGGAGCCATCGACAGGATGCCCGCCTTGTCGTGCTTGGCCCGCGCATCGATCTCGTCGTCGAATCGGTATCCGGGTCCTCCCCGACCCGTGCCGGTCGGATCGCCGCACTGAATCATGAAGTCGGCAATGACGCGATGAAACAGTACGTCGCGGTAGAGCGGACCCTCGCCGGGCTGGCCGCTCCGCGGATCGGTCCAGGGCTGCTGTCCGGTCGCCAGACCCACGAAGTTGGCCACTGTCTTCGGCGCGATCTCCTCGAACAGCCTCACCGTGAAGCTGCCCATCGAGGTGTGAAAGACGGCGCGAAGCTCTCCGGATCCGGGGACCAGATCGCGCGGCGGTGGAAACGACATGCCGGCCGGCGAGGACCCGACCACCGGGGGCCGATCGCCGACCAGGCGCGGTCGACGGGGGGCCCTCGTCGGTGGCCGGCGGGCGCTTGCTCGCTTTTCCGCGGGGACCCGCGAGCCGCGGCCGGTTCGGCTCACGTGGACCGAAACCCCGGCCGAGGCCCGGCGGGCGCTGGTATGGTGGTGCCATGTCGAAGAGCGCTCGCCCCTACAACTTCTCGGCCGGTCCCGCGATCCTGCCGCAGCCCGTCTTCGATCGCGTCAGCGAAGCGGTCAAGCAGCTCCGCATCGAGGGCGACACCTCCCTCGAAGCGCGCCTGTCGATCCTCGAGATCTCGCATCGCTCCAAGACCTACGATGCCATCCACGAGCACGCGATCGAGCTGTGCCACCGCGTGATCGGGATTCCGCGAACGCACAAGGTGCTGTTCTTGCAGGGCGGCGCCAGCCTCCAGTTCGCGATGGTGCCCATGAACCTGCGAGTCGAGGGCAAACCCGCCGCCTACGTCGACACCGGATCGTGGTCCAAGAAGGCGATCAAGGAGAGCAAGGTGTGGGGGCCCACCGAGGTGCTGGCCAGCTCGGCGGACACTGCCTATGACCGACTCCCCCCCTTCCCGTCCGCCGATCGCTACGCCGGGGCGAGCTACCTGCACATCACCACCAACAACACCATCTACGGTACCGAGTACCCCGAGATCCCCGAGGTGGCCGGCGACGTGCCGCTCGTCGCCGACATGTCCAGCAACATCGCGAGCCGGCCGATGGCCCTGGAACGCGTGGCGCTGGGCTATGCGGGCGCGCAGAAGAACCTCGGCCCCTCGGGCCTGACGGTCGTCTTCATTCACGAGTCGCTGCTGTCGCGAACCCCTCCGGGCCCGCTGCCCACCATGCTGCGGTACTCCACCCATGCCGAAGCCAACAGCCTCTACAACACGCCCAATACCTTCGGGGTCCTGGTGCTGCGCGAGGTCCTGCAGTGGATCGAGAACGAGGGCGGCGTGGAGGCCATCGGGGCGCGCAACAAGCGGAAGGCGGACAAACTCTACGCGCTGCTCGACGAGAGCAGCCTCTACGAGCCGCACGCCGTCGCCGGCAGCCGCTCCACGATGAACGTGAACTGGACGCTCACGGGCGCGACCCCCGAGGAGATCGAGGCCCGCACCAAGCAATTTCTCGCGGCGGCGGCCGAGGCGGGCATGTCCGGCCTCAAGGGCCACCGGTCGGTCGGAGGGTGCCGCGCGTCGATCTACAACGCCTTCCCCGAGGAGGGTGTGGACGCTCTGTGCGAGTTCATGCGGGAGTTCGAGCGCCGCGCCTGATGTCCTCCGACGATCGCTATCCGGTCGAGGCCCCGGGCTGGGCGGCCATCGACAGGGCGCTCGAACGCCTCTACCCGGGAGTGGTGCCGCACCAGTTCGCGAGCAAGACGGCCTACGATCTCGACAGCCAAAGCCCGTTGCCCGCCATCGCCGCTTACGAGGTGAGCGAGCCGCGGCTTTGGCACTACGTCACCTACGGGCTGACCGAGCTGTTCGAGAAGACCTCGACGCGGCCCGACCTCTCCGGGTTCGGCTTCGAGCTGGGGCTGCGCCTGCCGAGGGCCGACGAGACGCGGCCTCCGTCGTGGCCTCTGCGGCTGCTGCAAGGGATCGCGCACTACGTGCTCGGTGGGCACGGCGCGCTCGACAGCGGCCACGTGATCGATCTGGGGGGGCCGCTGGTCCCGGCCGAGCTCGGCGGTGTCGCGACGCAGCTTCAGGGAGTCTTGTGCGTGCCCGATCCGCTGCTGGGGAAGATCGAGACGGTGCACGGCTCGATCCTCTTTCTTACCCTGCTCGGGCTGACGCGAGACGAGCTCGAGCTGGTCCAGGACTGGACGCTGGAGCGGAAGATCGGGATGTTCCGAGAGCTCGAGCCTCTGGCGGTGACGGTCCCGGACCGGTCGTCGTACCGCGAGGATCCGGCCAAAGCGCCCATCGTCCGGCGCTACGCCCTGGGGATCCTGCTGGACTAAGGCAAGATTTGGTCAACCCTTCCGACCATCGATCTCGGGGCGAGAAGCGTCTCACTGACGGCGAACGGTCGTTCGAACGGCGCGTGGTGCCGCGCAGCGGGGGCCGGGGCGGGCGTGGGCCTGGCCGTGTTTTGTACGTCGCGTTGACCACCACGGAGCCAGTGGAGCGTGCGCTGTTCCCCTGGGAGCAGGGGACCGCGACGGCTGCGAAAGACTGGCGGTGATTTGCACGTGGCGTGGTCCCGTGGGGGTGGAGTCCGTGACGACGGTGACGACTGGTGGTGTTCTCGTTCGCCATGGCGCCCGCCGAGGAGCGTCGAGGCGTGCGACGATCACGAAGAGGGAGGGCCGCCTGCACCGCGTGTCGATTGGCGTGCGGCAGGGTCCCGGGACGGTCGCGATGAGGGGATCGTGTGCAGCAGAAGGTTCCCGCGGAAGCGAAGGATCGCGAGGTTCGCGATGGTGGACGGCGATTTGCAGGGTGCGAGGGTTCCGCGGGAGCACAGGGGCCGAGAGGGTTACGATGACCGACGGTGAGTTGCATGGTGCAAGGTTCCGCGGGAGCGCAGCGATGGTGGACGGTGATCTGTAGGCTGCGGAGGGCCGCGAGGTTCGCGATGGCAGACGGTGATTTGCACGGTGCAAGGAGACCTACGAGCTACGCTCGTGCTCGACATCCAGAGCGCTGGACCGGCGACATCCGCAACTGGACTTCCATCGCAGAAGTGACCCTCAACCCTCGAACGAACTTCCGAACCGCCGTGAACTCACATCAAGCAGCTTGAACCAGCTCGAGGCGGCAACTTTTCTGACACTCACCGCGATGTCGGACGGTGATTAGCAGGCTGCGAGGTACCGCGGGAGCGGAGGGCCGCGAGGTTCGCGATGGCAGACGGTGATTAGCAGGCTGCGAGGTACCGCGGGAGCGGAGGGCCGCGAGGTTCGC
>CAZYSW010000530.1:0-802 GCA_964650105.1 uncultured Nannocystaceae bacterium | reverse complement strand
GATGGCAGACGGTGATTAGCAGGCTGCGAGGTACCGTGGGAGCAGAAAATCCGCGAGGGTTACGATGACTGACGGTGATTTGCAGGCTGCGAGGTACCGCGGGAGCAGAAAATCCGCGAGGGTTACGATGACTGACGGTGATTTGCACGGTGCCCGGTTCCGCGGGGAGCGGCCGCGAGGGCTACGATGGCAGACGGTGATTAGCAGGCTGCGAGGTTCTGCGGGAGCAGAGGAGCCGAGAGGGTGCGATGACCGACGGTGATTTGCACGGTGCAAGGTTCCGCGGGAGCGGAGCGACGGTGGACGGTGATTGACAGGCTGCGAGGTTCCGTGGGAGCGAAGGGCCGCGAGGTTCGCAATGGCAGACGGTGATTTGCACGGTGCAGGGTTCCGCGGGAACGGAGGGCCGCGACGGTTGCGAAGACTGACGGTGATTTGCACGGTGCAAGGTTCCGCGGAGAGCGGAGGGCTGCGACGGCCATCACGGGATACTGTGACTTGCACCCCGTGTCGGCTGACCGCGACCCCTGCCATGAGGGGTCCTCGGTCGGGCGGGTCACCTCGGCGAAAGCCACGGAGTGTGGTCGAACGCATGGTCGTTGACCTGCACGTGTCATGTCCGTTTGTCGGAGCACGTTGATGACCTGCGTCGTTTGCTACGACTGGTGCTTTGTGTCGTCACGAGCCGTGGTGATCTCGGATGGGCTCCACCTGTCCCGAGAGGACAGCGATGCGCACGTGACCGATCCGCAGGCGAGCACGAGGTCGTGGGTGAGCGTGCGTGATCCGGTGGGGATCGATC
>CAZYSW010000529.1:0-4255 GCA_964650105.1 uncultured Nannocystaceae bacterium | reverse complement strand
GCTCATCGAGGCGCTGCTCGAGGCCGCGATGGGCGACGCGGCGCAGGTCGGTCGGCAGGTCGTCCTCGACCCCCTCGGGGAGCTTGAAATCGGGGAGTTCCGGGGTCCCGAGCGACAGCTCGACGTTGCACATTCGCGCGATCCGGCAGGCGTTCTCCAGCGCTTCGGGATACTGCCGGAAGTACGGTTCCATCTCGTCGGGTCGCTTGATGTAGAACTCGTCGCACTCGTGCTTCATGCGCTTGGGGTCGTCGAGCGTGCGCCCCTGCCCCATGCACATCAGGATCTCGTGTGCGTGGGCCTCCTCGCGGTCGACGTAGTGGCAATCGTTGGTGGCCACGATGGGCACGTCGCAATCGCGCGCGAGCTGAGCCAGGATCGGGTTGATCTTCTCCTGATTTTCGAGCTTGTTGGGCTGGAGCTCGAGGAAGTACGAGCCCGGCTCGAAGATGTCCTTGTACTCGAGGACCCGCTCTTTGGCCTCGTCCATCCGACCGGCGAGGATCAAGCGGGAGACGTGCCCCGACAAGCAGGCCGACAGCCCGATCAACCCCTCGCTGTGCTCTCGCAGGCGCTGGCGATCGATGCGAGGGTTGTAGTAGAAGCCCTCGAGGTAGCCGAAGCTGACCAGCTTCTGCAGGTTGCGAAAGCCGACCTCGTTCTTGGCCAGAAGGACGATGTGGTAGTTCTTGCGATCGGTACGGGCGTCCATCGGCCCGTCCGACAAGTAGGCCTCGCACCCGAGGATCGGCTTGATCCCCCACTGCTTGGCCTCCTCGTAGAACTGGATGGTGCCGAACATGTTGCCGTGATCGGTCACCGCCACCGCCTTCATCCCCCGCTCGTGGACCGTCTTGCACAGGTCCTTGGTGCGGATGGCTCCGTCCAGCAGCGAGTACTGGGTATGCAGGTGAAGGTGCGCGAAATCCGAGAGGTCGACGCTCCCCTCGCCCATGGTCGTCGTGCCGCTCATCGCCGGGGGGCACCTTACCCCGAACCCGCGGCGGGCCGGGGTCTCGGCGGGCGCGCGCCGCCACGGCAACCCCTGGAAATCGCGGCGGAATCGTTGCGCACCCGTCCCTGTCGGACACCCGTCCCGATGGAGATCTCACCGCCGGAAGGCCGGCGGAGGCGGCCGTGACACCACGATCTCCGTTTGCTAGGTTCCGCCCCGCTCACCGCCTCGGACCGATTTGCGGATCTCGCGGCGAGCGATTCGGAATTCGCCATGCAACGCACCCTCGCCCTCGTCAAGCCCGATGCCTACGCCGCCGGCCATGCCGGCGCGATCATGGCCAAGATCATCGAGTCCGGTCTCACGGTCGTCGCCGCCAAGACCCTGCACCTGAGCCCCGCCCAGGCCCGCGGCTTCTATCACGTGCACAAGGATCGTCCCTTCTTCGAGGACCTCGTCGCGTTCATGACCGAGGGAAAGATCTTGGCCATGGTGTTGGAGGGCGAGAACGCGATCTCCCGATGGCGTGATCTCATGGGTCCCACGGACGCCACCAAGGCGCCCAAGGACTCGATCCGGGGCATGTACGGCACCAACATCGAGCGCAACGCGACCCACGGGTCGGACGCCGAGGAGACCGCACGCTTCGAGATCGGCTACTTCTTCAGCGGCCTCGAGCTGGCGTGAAGGAGGGTGGCCGGGTGACCGAGGTGGTGGCCATTCGGCGGCCTCGGGAAGGGCTCCCCCGACTGCCCCGCCCCCACCTACGCGACCTCGATCGACCCGGCCTCGAGCAGTGGGTCGCCGAGCACCTCGGCGGCCCGCGTTATCGCGCCCGACAGATCTTCGAGTGGCTGCACCGCCACCGCGTGCAGGACTTCGAGGCCATGACCAACCTCGACCGGGCCAGCCGGTCGCGCCTTCGGGACCAAGCGACGATCGACCCGCTGCGGGTCGACGTGGTGCAACGCGCGGCAGACGGAACGCTCAAGCTTCGCGCGCGGACGCTCGACGGTCACGCCATCGAGTGCGTGCTCATTCCCAACGAGGGGCGCGGATTCACCCTGTGCGTGAGCTCGATGGTCGGATGCTCCCTGACGTGCCGCTTTTGTGCCACGGCGACGCTCGGGTTCGCGCGAAATCTGTCCACCTGGGAGATCGTCGACCAAGTGTACCGCGCCCAGGACCTCCTGCGCGCCGAGGGCCGCCGATCGGACGCCGGCTACCCGCCTCGCCTGACCAACCTCGTGCTGATGGGGATGGGCGAGCCGCTGCACAACTTCAACCAGGTCAAGCGCGCCCTCGACATCCTCACCGACCCCGCCGGCGCCGCGATCGCGGGACGGCGCATCACGGTGTCGACCGCCGGTCTGGTGCCCGGGATCGAACGGTTCGCCCGCGAGGGCCTGGCCTCCGAGGTCGGCCTGGCGATCTCCCTGAACGCGACGACCGACGACGTCCGCGACCGCATCATGCCGATCAACACGCGATGGAACATCTCCACGCTCCTGCAGGCGGTACGGACGATTCCCACCCCCCGGCGGCGCCTGGTGACGTTCGAGTACGTGCTGCTGCGCGACGTCAACGACACCGACGCCGACGTCGATCGCCTCGCCGCACTTTTGCGTGGGTTGCCCGCCATGGTCAACGCGATTCCGTTCAACCCTCACCCGGGGGCGCCGTTCGACCGACCGAGCCCTGCCCGCATCGAGGCGTTCGTCCTGCGCGCCCGCGCCCACGGCCTGGAGATCCACGTCCGGACGCCGCGCGGTGACGACATCGCGGCCGCGTGCGGACAGCTCGCCCTGCACGGCTCGGCCGACGCGACGCCGACGGGCTGATCGGGGCTCCTCCACCACGCCCCGGCACAGGGCGCGTCTTCGCCCACCGGGCCCACCCGTCGACAAGGCCTTCCGGCTCGGGCGACACTCCGTCACCATGCCGGGCGATCCCCTCTTGGAGCACTTCGAGGCCTTGGAGGCACGCGCCAAGGCGTGGGAGACGGCCTGGGCGCGTCGAGGCGAGACCTCCGCGGCTTCGGTGGCGCTGCTCCTGAGCCAACCCTACCTCGGCCAGACGCTGGGACAGCAGATCGAACGCCGCCTGCTCGAAGGGCGTCGGGAGATCGACAATCAGCTCACGCGCTTCGCCGGGATGGTCGCGGCCGCCATCGCGCTCCTGTGCCGAGCAGGGGACACCGAGGCGCTGGAGCGCAGCATTCAGGAGTCGATGTCCAAGATCGGCCGCGTCGAGGATGGCTTCGACTCCAAGTTGGCCGAGCTGCGACCGCTCGTCGCTCTGTACGCGCGGCTCAATGCCGCCGTCGGCCCCGTTCGGAGCTCCCAGCGAGGCGCATCGTGACGATTCGTGGATGCCTCGGCGCGTGCCTGCTGCTGGCGGGCACGGGGGCTGGGGGCTGCGGCGCCTCGGACCGGTCCGACGACGAGGGCACGCAGACCGCACCGCAGGCGGACACGTCCACCGCGACCGCTTCCACGACCGAGCTCGAAACGGCGACGACCGGAGGGGCCGCGCAGACCGGGGCGACGACCGACGACGCGGAGGCCACCGATGCCCCCGACGACGACGGGGGGACGACGGGTCGGGACGACGGGTCGTGCGTCGTGCCTACCATGGCGTCCGACCTTCCCGGCGTGCAGCTCGTCGTGACGGCCGAGACGTGCACGTTCGCGCTCGCCGAGGCGGAGGCAGGAATCACGGTGGCGTACGAGCTCGTGATCACCGAGCCGCTCGAAGGCGTGTTTCCGCACGAGTACGGGAGCGCAAACTGTGTCGACGTCGGCCTGGAGAGCCTGCTCGTCTCCGAGCGCCTGTACGGGGACGACCACGCCTACTGCGTGTGTGACAAGGGCCTGTGCCCCCCGTGGGACCCGCCCGAAATCTCGCTGGTCCCCGGCACCTCCTCGATGGCGTTCGAATGGGAGGGACACGCGTGGAACGGCCCCTCCGACACCCCGACGCCCTACGGCGATCCGTTTCCGCCCGGCACCTACGTCCTCGAGCTGCGGGCGATCGGTCAATGGGACGAGCCCGGTGTCGGTCTGCGGGACTTCGAGGTGCTCACCGAGGCCGAAATCGTCCTCGTGCCGTGAGCTCGAGCGTCGTGGGCCGAGCCCGCGCAGCGCGTGGGCTGCGGGCTCCACGTCCACCGGGCCGACCGCGCCCCATTGGGGTGGCACGCGGCATCCCGCGCCCCCCCGGCATGGTGCAACGCCGTCGCACCGGGGCCGTGGGCCCCGCGAGCGCCGCTCGGGGGCCACCCGCGCCCCCTTGCGCAGT
>CAZYSW010000528.1:0-4258 GCA_964650105.1 uncultured Nannocystaceae bacterium | reverse complement strand
CCTCCCCGCGGCATGCGTGGAGAACTTCTTCGCGACCTCGCCTTCCGTGCCTGGTCCGGTCCCGACGGAGAGCCCCTGCGCATGAGCGCCGAGACCCTCCGAGTCTGGATCCGACGCTACGCTGCCGTCGCGTCAGGACGCGCTGCGCGCCTCGCCCGGCGCGGGAAGCTACTTGGCGGCGTCCGCGAGCTTCTTGGCTTGGTCCGCGAGCCGGTCGGCGGTGCGGCCGCTCTTGTCCTTCTTCTCGCGCGCGAGCTTCTCGAGCTTCTCGGCGGCGGCCGCGATCTTCGCCTTCTGCTCGGCGGTCATGTGGTCGAGGATCCGCTCGACGTAGATGACGTTCGCCGCCCCGAGGGCGCCGTACTCGTTCTCGTAGCTCTCGAACCGCTCGACCGCGACGTCGACGAAGGCGTCGAGCTGGGGCTTGCAGGCCGCCCCGAGCGTGGCGAAGGCTTCGATGGCGCGGCTGTTGGGCTGCGAGCTGTTCTTCCAGCTCGAGACGAGCGCGCTGCAGAGCTTGTCGGCCCCTTCGGTGACGCGGGCCAGGTCCTGCGCCGAACAGTCGACGATGCGCTGGGTGCCCTCGCCTTCGACGACCTTCACGTAGGTCTCGAGGCACTCCTTGCAGTCGGCGGCCGCCCCGGCCAAGGTCCGCATCTGCTCGCAGACGGCGTTGCGGTCGTGGTTGTCTTTGCTGAGCGGCAGGGCCTGTTTTCCGAGGGCGGCGAGGGCCTCGTCGACCTTCGGGTCGCGGGCCGGCGCGTCGTCGGCCGCGGCCGCCTTCGTGTCATCCGTCGCCGCCGCCGAGGCCTTGGCGTCTGGCGCGTCGCCCGCGGGATCGTTCGAGCTCTGGTCGCACGCGGGGAGGAGCGCCAGCACGAGCAGGGGGATGGTCATGCGCATCATGGTGAGGTTGATACGGTCGACCGCGCGAGACATTCCCCGCGAACGAACGTTCTACCGCGTGCGGGAAGTTGGGCTACCCTGCGCGCCTTGTTGCGCTTCAAGAAGTCGTGGGTGGCGCTCGGTGGCTGGGCCGTCGCCTCGGGATGCAGCCTCATGGTGGGCTTCGACGATCTGTCGTTCGACGGCGCCTCTGGCGTCGGGGGCGCCGGCGGCGGGGTGACGGACAGCTGCGCCGACGGAGTGCTCAGTCCTGGCGAGACCGACGTCGACTGTGGCGGGCCCTGCTCGGCGTGCGAACTCGGCAAGGGCTGTGCCGATCCGGCTGACTGCGCCGCGGCGCACTGTGTCGACGGGACATGTTGCAGCGAGGCCTGCGACGACGTTTGCCAAGGGTGCGGACCCGACGGCCAATGTGCGCCTACGCCCGCTGGCGACGACCCCGACGGCGAGTGCGGCCACGCGCACGGCTACTCGAGCTGCACCGGTGATGGCGCCTGCTTCGGCAACCACAACTACAGCGTGCTCTTGCCCGCAGAATCGTCAGAGGAACCCGACGCCGCGGCCTTTCGCGACATCGTCCTCGACGCGGAAGACGTCATCGCGGTGAGGACTGGCCGCGTCCCGTCGGGAGATCGGGCCGTGGTGATGCGGCACGGGGGCCGCTCCTGGACCCGTACGATCGGGGCCGACGGAACGGTCCGTGGTCGCGCCATCGCGTTGACGAGCCAAGGCGAAGTCATCGTCGCCGGCAGCTTCGGGCCCGGTCCGACGACCTTCACCTGCCCCGACCCGCTCACGTTCAACGAGACCCACACAGACATCTTCATCGCGCGTCTCTCGGCCGCATCGGGCGTCTGCGAAGCCCTGACCACGATCGGGGGTGCGGCGAACGAAGACGTGGAGGACGTCGCAGTGGATCCGGCGGGCGCGATCTACGTCGCCGGTGGCTACGAAGGCGGTGACATGCACGTGGACGGTCTCACGCTTCCGGCGGTTGGTGGGGGCGATGGCTTCGTCTTTCGTATCGACGCGCTGGGCCAAGCGCCGGTCTGGGCCGTGCGGTGGAGCGGCCCCGAGTCGGATACCGGGCCGCTGGAGAGCGGTTCGCAACAGATCCGCCGACTCGATTTTCGAGACGACAAGCTCGCCGTGGTCGGCAACACGGCGGGGGTCGCTCTTCTCTATCCCCACGGTGGGGCGGCGCCTCCTGAGGCGAGCTGCCAGGTCGGCGAAGCCGACGGCGATTTCGCCATCGCCGCTTTGCTCGATCCCGCGACCGGCATCCCCGACTGGTGCACCGGCTTCGGCGCGGACAACGGCGCCTTCGCCAATGGAGTCGCGATCCACCCCACGGGCGCGATGCTCATCGCTGGCACCTACGCAGGCACGCTGCGAGATGAGAGCGGAAGCGAGCGGATGACCGCCGCCGGCATGAGGGACGCCTACCTCGCGGTGCTCGATGGTACCACCGGGGCGATGACGGGGGCCTTCGGGTTCGGCTCGAACGCGCGCGACGAGGCGCATGCCGTCGCCGTGGATGAGCAGGACAAGGTCGTCGTCGTCGGCGCGCTCGCCGGTGCGGCCGACCTCGGGGGGGGGACCATCGACATCCCCACGAGGGCAGTGTTCATGGCCGGCCTCGACCTCGAGGGCAAACACCTCTTCAGCTTTGCCTTCCCGTCCGACGGCCTCTTCGTGGGCGCGCGCGCGGCCGCGTGGCAAGGCGCGCGGATCGCGATCGGCGGTGTCGCTGGCGATGGCATCGACTTCGGAGGTCCCGTCCCATCCGAGGGGCCGATGAGCGTGTTCCTCGCCGCCTTTCATCCATGACGACAACGGACCGGTCGCTGGTTCGTATACCGCGCCCGCTCGACACCACGCTGGGCCCGAGCGCGCTTCCCGGTCACGCACGGCGATGGTGCAACACGATTGGGCTCTTCCAGATGACCTTGGCCTGGAGCACGTCGATGTCGCAGCGTCGATCGCCGTAGTTCATGATGTTCTCGCCGGTGGGCGTCGGCACTCCGTCGTTCGACTCGAAATCGTCGCCGCGGTGGAAGAGGTTGAACCGCCCTGCAAGAGACGCATCGTGACGGCGAGCGCCGGCGCGCTCGGTGGCAGTCTCCAGGGCTCGACCCAGGACGTGGAGGGCGTTTCGTGCTCCGTGATGGTGTCGCCCTGATGGGTGCTTCGGGGATAGAGCACGATGGCTCCCTGGTCGCTGGCTCCAGCAGAGCTCTTTGCGTAGGCGATGTTGAAGGACCGCTCGCGAGCCACCGTCTCGCCGGGCAGCAGCACGGTGACGCTCCACGGGGGTCGCATGCACTACCTCCAGCTCGCGTACCGCAATGCCTTCGGCAGCGACGTGGCCCTTACCCATTGGGAGCCCGGGGAAGGGTTCGGGCCGAACCGCAACCGCCTCCTTCAGGTCTACGACGACTACGGCCGCTACGTGCCGGCGGAATCGTCGGGCATTTCTCTGGGCGGGACTCGGCAAGCTCGCCGGCGCCACGGTCATCGGCGGCCTCGACCTGGCGGAGCCCGCGGGGCTCCGCTTCAGCCACGGGACGTCTCCGAGGTGACGACTCATCGCCACCCCGCAGGCTCCCTCCCGTCCAAGCGGTGCGAGCTCCGCGGGCGAGCCTCGATTGCGCGGCTTTGCCCGGCGGAGTCGAGCTGTCATAGGTGAATGCTGCTTCGGCGTCGCAGAACGTGTGGGCGCCAGCGAACCAGCTCGTTCCCCACCATTGCTCATGCAACCTGCGCTGACAATCGGGATGCTTGTCGGGACCCTGGTGGCTTGCTCCGACGAGGCACCGCTCGCGGCCGTCACCGCGGGCGGTGGAGAGGCCGGCGGGGGCGGTGAGGCTGTTCGGCGGAAGCGGAGGCGCGACGGGGGGCGCTGCGTCGGTCGGCGGTGGCCTTCCCGTCTCCGCCGGCACCTTTCTCTGGAGCAAGCGCTTCGGTGACGCCTCGGACGATCACGGTGAGGCGCTCGCGGTCGATTCGAGCGGCAACCTGATCTTGACCGGAACCTTCGCAAACGGGATCGATTGCGGCAATGGGCCGCTATCCGCCGAGGGGGATCTCTCCTCCTTCGTCTGCTGGCTGACCGACGGCGGAGACGGCTATCTCGACCTCGGCCTCGCCGCGGGATCGGCGGGGACACGAGTCGAGGCCCACGACGTCGTCGTGGACGACGCGGGCAACGTAAGCATCATGGGCGTCTTTCGTGGGTCTCTCGACGCTGGCGGTGGCCCGTTGACGAGCACGGGAGGCGGTACCGACCTCAACGCCTTCGTCGCACGGTTCGACGAGGTGGAGCCGCACTGCCCGCAGGAGACGGTGGATG
>CAZYSW010000527.1:0-4285 GCA_964650105.1 uncultured Nannocystaceae bacterium | reverse complement strand
CGACGTCACGCCGCGACGCCGGCGTGCGCGTCCGGGGCCTGGACGGCCAGCCGCGGCAGGCACCGCGCGAGCGCACCGAGCAGCTCGTCGACGGTCGGCCGCAAGAACGTCCCCACGTACCGGTACCCCTCGTCTTCCAGCTCCTCGTCCGGCTCGGCGTGCCAGAGCCGATCGTCGGGGTCGAGGAACACCGAGCGGTGCCCCCCGAATCCCCGAATCTGTGCGCAGAGGGTGCTGGCGGCCTGTTCGAGGCCGAGCGGGAGCCAACTCGTCGCAACGTCCACGACCATGGCCCTCAACCTGACACGCACCCCGCGTTCCGCCCAAGAAAACGGCGAGCACGACCGCGACCGATCCTCACGGGGCGCGCAGGAGGGGTCGGATGGCCTCGGCCATGCGCCGGGCGGCTTCCAGCATGTGGGGCCCGGGACGGCCGGAGAAGCGCTCGTCGAGGGGATGGACCCGGCCGAGCCGCGCCGCCCGGAGAGGCTCGAGGCCCGCGCGCCCGATCAGGTTCTGGGGGTCGAGCTTGGCCTCCGCCACGCCGCACCAGCTCACGAAGCACACGTCGGGGTCGGCATGGATCAGGTCCGCCGGCTCGATGCGTACGCTCGACCCTGGTCGGTCCCCGAACACGTTCACCCCGCCCGCGAGGGCGATGAGCTCGTTGGCGTAGCAGTCCCGCCCCGGTGAGAACATCGGGCGCGGCCACCACTCCAGGTACACCCGCACCGGCTTTGCCGGGCGCGCGCGCTGGAGCTCGGCCTGCTGCCGCCGGAGGTCCGCCACGGCGCGGGCCGCCGCAGCCTCGCGCCCGAGGTGTCGACCCAGGTGCTCGAGCGCCTCGGCGACCTCGGCGAGGCTTCGAGGCGCGATCACGACCTGCCTCAGTCCTCGCCGACGAAGCCCCGTGACCACCCGCTCCATCCCCGGGACGGTGAGCGAGCTGACGACCCGGTCCGGACCGAGGGCAGCCACGCGATCGAGGTCGGGGCCCAGATCGGGGCCCAGGCGCGGGAGCGACTCCGCGGCGGGCACGTCGGTCGAGTCCTCGCACGCCACCACGCGGTCGAACGCGCCGAGCACGTCCATCATCTCGGCGTTGGACGGTGCCAGCGTGACGACGGTCCGGGGGACCGGCCCCGGGGCGTCGCCCAGCTCCGCCACGGTGAAGCCTCCGCTGACCAGACGGTCCCCCGCGTCGGTCCACAAGTCGACCTTCCGCACGCCTCGGGCGGCGAGCCAGCACTTCACCGCGTGCGGGAGGTCCGGATCGGCGGCCGATCGAGCGTCGACCTCCTGGCGCGCCAGCCCCAACGTGGCCCGGCCGCGGTGCCCATCGGCAAACTCCAGCACGAACGCCTCGGCTCGGGAATCGCCCGCCCAGGCCCCCTCGGGCGACCCCGGTTCACGACGGGCGCGGTGCAATCGCGTTTCCCACTGGTGTTCGGGCTTCTTCACGTGATCTTGTCGCCGGGCCGACTGCGGGGATCGAGCTCGAGCACCGTCACGGCGTCATCGGATTCGCCCGCGGCCAGGATCATGCCCTCGCTGACCCCGAACCGCATCTTGCGAGGGGCGAGGTTGGCGAACACGACCACGTGCCGGCCCACCAGGTCGTCCGGCGCGTAGCTCTTGGAGATGCCCGAGAAGATGTTGCGCGTGCCCAGCGGGCCGAGGTCCACCGTGAGTCGCAGCAGCTTCGCGGCCCCCTGCACGGGCTCGCACCGGACCACCTTGCCCACCCGCAGATCGACGGGTGCGAACGCGTCGATACCCACTTCGGGCTGCAGCGGCGGGACCTCGTAGTCCACCGATGGGGTCGAAGAATTCTCCCCCCCACCCATGTTCGCCTTGCTCGCTTCGACGATCGCCTCGATCTTCTTGGGATCGATGGGCTCGGCGAGCGTCTCGTACTCGCCGATCTCGTGATCGGGCGGGAACGGCTCGGCCGCGTTGCGAAAGTCGAGGGGCTGGGGCAACCGCAACATGCGCTCGACCTTCTCCGCCCAGGCCGGCAAGACGGGCTTGAGGATCGCCGCCACGACCTTGGAGGCGTAGATGCCCGCGGTGCAGATCGAGCGCGCGCGCTCCGGCTCCGCGGCGGCGACCTTCCACGGCGCCTGCTCGGTCAGGAAAAGGTTGAAGTCCTCGGCCACCTCCATGGCCAACCGCGTGGCCCGGGAGGATTCGAACTGCCGATAGAGCTCGCGGGCCTCGGCGACCCGTGCGCCCGCCCGGGCCACGATGTCCCTAGCCTCGGGCGGCAGCTCGCCCAGGCGCCCCCCCAGCCGCCCGTGAACGAATTTCACGCTGCGGCTGGCCAGGTTGGCGGCCTTCTTCACCAGATCCGCGTTGCAACGGTTGACGAAGTCTTCGAAGTTCAGATCGATGTCGTCCTGCCCGGCCCCCAGCTTGGCGGCGAAGTAGTAGCGCAGGTAGTCGGGGGACAGGTGGTCCAGGTACGTCCGCGCCAGGACGAACGTCCCCCGCGACTTGGACATCTTCTCGCCGTTCACCGTCAGCCAACCGTGCACGTGTACGCGGGCCGGCGTGCTGTAGCTCGCCGCGTGCAGCATCGCGGGCCAGAACAGACAGTGGAAGTAGACGATGTCCTTGCCGATCACGTGGACGATCTCGGTGTGCTTGCGCTCCGGATCCTTCCAATACTCGTCGAAGTTCTTCCCGTGGAGGTCGCACCACTTCTGCGTGGCCGCGATGTACCCGACGGGAGCATCGAACCACACGTAGAAGTACTTGCCGGGGTGCCCCGGGATCTCGAAGCCGAAGTACGGCCCGTCGCGCGAGATGTCCCAGTCGCGCAATCCCCCCTCCACCCACTCCATGACGTAGTTGCGGACCGACGGCTGCAAGGGGCTGCCCCCGTCGATCCCTCCGTGGTCGATCCACTCGCGTAGGAACTGCTCGTGGCGAGCGAGGGGAACGAACAGGTGCTCGGCGCCCCGGAGTACGGGCGTGGTCCCGCACACCGCACAATGCGGCTCGCGAAGATCGGTGGGGGCGTAGGTGCTCCCGCACACCTCGCAACTGTCGCCGTACTGCCCCTCGGCGCCGCACTTGGGGCACCGGCCCTTGACGAAGCGATCGGGCAAGAACATCTCGTCTTGCGGGCAGTAGAGCTGATCGATCTTCCGGACCTCGATGTCGCCTCGCGCCTCGACGGCCGCGTAGATGGCGTGCACGTGGTGCTCCGCCTCGGGAGAGTGCGTGCTGTGAAAGATGTCGAAGCCGATGCCGAAGTCCCTGTAGTCGCGGACGTGTTCCTCGTACGCGCGTTCAATCAGCGCCTCCGGCGTGATTCCCTCCTTGCGGGCACGGACCTGGATCGGCGTACCGTGCGTGTCGTCCGCCCACATGAAGATGCAGTCCTCACCCGCCAGCTTGCGGGCCCGCACGTACACGTCGGTTTGGATCGCCTCGAGGAGATGACCGAAGTGGATCGACCCGTTGGCGTAAGGAAGCGCCGCGGTGACGAGAACGTGCTTCGTCATGGGGCCCGCTATAGCAGGATGTTCCCCAGCCGACCACAAGCCCCTCGGCGGGCCGGCCGGGTCGGTCCTGCGGCGTCAGGTGGCGGCGATGGTCTGGCGGCGATGGGACGCGGCGGAGAACGCCGCCTCCTGCACCTCCAACGCGGTGACCGGGCCCGCGATCTCTTCGAGCCGCTCCACGAGCATTCGCGCGGTTCGACAGCGCCGCTCCATCGCCTCGACCATCTCCTCGACTTGCTCGGCCACCCCTGCGACGAGCTCGGGGAGCACGTCGACCGCCCGATAGCGCAGGCGGCGGGGCGCGTGCAGGAGGAGCATGATCTCGCCCGGGGTCTCCGTCGCGATGGCACGCTTGGACTCCAGGACCTTCACGGTCTTGATGGCCAGATGGAAGCTCCGCTGAACGCGTAGGTAACCCACGTAGGCCATCTCGATCACCCGCTTGCCCGTCGCGTCGATGGCGATCGTCTCCTCGAGCGGCCGCGGGTGCAGGTAGTCGAGCCCGATCATCAATCGCCCCAGGAGCTCGTCGATGGACGCGATCATCTGATTGAGCTGGTCCGACCCGTCGTTGAGGCGACGCGCGGACTGCCCCAGTCGGTGAAGCTCTCTCGTCATCGGCATGGGTCCACTTTCCTTCTGGAAACCTGCCCCCTGCCGGGGGCCCAGACCCTGCTGCGTCAGCAGCTACCCACAGCTTACAACCGGTGCACGTGGAGGGCCAGGGAATCGAGCGGCTGACCGATTTCCCGCTCGGGCGTCACTCCCACTTG
>CAZYSW010000526.1:0-4287 GCA_964650105.1 uncultured Nannocystaceae bacterium | reverse complement strand
GTCGAGGACGATGCGCTGCGCCTCGTCGATGGGCAGGAGCGTCATGGCGAGCCTCGGCCGGGCACGCGGCTCGTCTCGGCGGTCGAGGGGCGCCTTTGCGCGGGCCGGCTCCCCTTGCCCGGCACCCTCGCAGTCTCGGCCGTGGACGGCTCGCGTCCCGCTCGAGCGACGGGTTCTTCGAAGCCCCGCGGGGCGGGGGCTTCCACCGTGCCGCGGATCTTCGGCTCGGGCACGTACACGACGAGGACGTCGTCGACGGCGGGTTCGTGATCGCGGGAGAAGCCGTTGATTCTCGCCAGGTCGCCCAGCGTGAGGTCGAAGCGTCGTCCGATTTTGGCGAGCGTGTCCCCGGCGCGCACGCGATACCCCCGCCGCAGCATGCCGCGGCGGGCCAGCGAGGCCTCCAGATGCTCTCGGGAACCGCGGGCCACCAGCTCCACCTCGTCCACCTCGTGCACCCGCAGATTTCGCGACGCCGGGTCGAAGCGTTCGTCGACCAGGAGCTGCAGGACCTGACCGGCCTGCAGACGGGCGTGAGGGTCGAGGTCGTTCCAGGCCACGATGCGCTCCCACGGAATGCCGGTGGCCTCCTCGAGGGTGCGCGGGGTCGTGGCGGGCGTGTTGGCGTAGAAGACGAGCCTTTGACGGGGACCGGGCCGCAACGGCGGCACCGCAGCGAGCAGACGTGGCTCGTCGGTCGTCGGCTCGGGGTCGGCCTTGTGCCCGCCGGGCACCACGAGCGTGATCCCGCCGGGCACCTCGGCAGCGTCGCGGACTCCGTTCATGCGGCGTAGCGCCTTCTCGTCGATGCCGTGGGCGGCCGCGATCGCCTGCAGGGTTTCGCCGTGCCGAACGAGATGCGTGCCCTCGGCGTCCCAGGCGGCCTGCAGGCGTGGGCGCGATGCTTTGAAAGCGTCGAGCTTGTTCCGAGGGATGCGGACGACGAACTCGCCCCGGCCCGGGGGCGTACGGTCGCGGATCAGGTGCGCGTTGAGGATCCGCAGCACCTCCTCGTCCACGTCGAGCGCTTTGGCGAGCGCGGCGATGGACGTCGACCGCTGCACCTTGACCTCCACCCACGACAACGGCGGGGGCAGGCTCTTCTCGTCGATCCCGAAGGCCTCCAAATTGCGGCCCACGATCGCCGCGGCGAGGATCTTCGGGACGTAGTTCGTCGTGGCGTACGGCAGGCCGCTCTCGATCTCGCACAGTGCCCAATAGTTGTTGGTGTTGTGGCGATCGATGCTGGCCATCACGATGCCGTAGCCGGCGTTGTAGGCGGCCAGGGCGAGCTCCCAGGAGCCGAATCGAACCCGCAGATCGGCCAGGTACAGCGCTGCGGCCCGGGTCGAGCGCTCGATGTCGAGACGCTCGTCGATCCAGTAGTCCTGGTGGAGCCCGTACACGCTGCCGGTGCCGTCCATGAACTGCCACAGCCCCGCGGCTCCGACCCGGGAGCGTACGCGCGGGTTGAACCCGCTCTCGGCCAGAGCGACCATGACGAGGTCCTCCGGCACCCCCACCTCGCGCAGAATCTCGCGCAGACGCGGGAGCAAGGGCGCGGCCCGCCGCATCCACGCCTTCATCATGTTCTTCCCCTTGGGGTCGTCGCGGAAGAAGCGGAGGTACTCGACCGTACGGCGGTTCCACCGGATCGGGATCTCGGGCTTGGCGAGTGCCTTCATCCAAGCCTCGGGGGGCTCCTCCACGATCGTTTGGGCGACGGTCATGGGCACACCTTCGGGGAAGGCGGCGCGCTCGAACGCTGCGAGGGCCTCCTCGTTCGCGCGGTCGGGTCGTTCCGCCGGAGCTGCCCAGGCCACGTTGATGCCGGCGTTCTCGGGCCGTCCGCCGCGCACACGCCTTCGGGCCGGCGCTGCGATGCGCAGTGGACCGTGGCGCTCGATCTCGGCGTCGTCCTTTCGGGCCGGTGCTGCGACGGCCTCCGCCGAGTCGCCGAGGAAGCCCGTGACCGCCAGGGCGATTGCAACGGCGAAGCGACTGAAGCAAGCCGTCCTGCGCCCCCTGCGCGGCAGGGGGCGGAGCCGCGGCGTGCTCGCCATGAAGGCGACGCTAGCAAAGGGCCCCAAAGACGACTACCTTATCCGGGCATGCCCCACGTGCTCCTCGCCTTTGGCCTCGGTGCGGCAGAGATCGCGATCATCCTCGTCGTGGTACTGCTCATCTTCGGGCCCTCGAAGCTCCCGCAGCTCGGCGAAAGCGTCGGGAAGATGCTCCGCGGCTTCAAAAAGGAGATGAGGTCGCTCGAGGACGACAAGGAGCGCGAGGCCCACGGCGATCGCCCCGGCGAGATCGACGTCACGCCGAAGGCGCCCCTCGAGGACGGCAAGAAGCAAGCCGGCTAGATCCCTTCCGGCGCGCCCCGCGAAACCCGGGCCCCAGGGAGCCCGACCCGGCGCCCGCACGGCACGCAGGCCCCGAGCCGGTCCCGTGATTGCGGGGTCCCGGTCCGGGGCCCAACGGATCCGGAAGCCGGTTGCGAGCTCCGGATCCGGAAGCCGGTTCCGAGTTCCGGTTCGAGGTCCTCGGGGCACCAACCTCCCCCTGTCCCTGGCGAAGTTCGCAGATCGAGAACTTCGGGCCATACAAGCGGGCGTTGTCCCTGGCGAAGTTCGCAGATCGAGAACTTCGGGGCGTACAAGTGGGATTTGCCCCCGCCGAAGTTGACGGATCGAGAACTTCGGGGTGTGTACTAGTCATCCCTGGCGAAGTTCGCAGATCGAGAACTTCGGGGCGTACAAGTGGGATTTGTCCCTGGCGAAGTTCGCAGATCGAGAACTTCGGGGCGTACAAGTGGGATTTGCCCCCGCCGAAGTTCGCAGATCGAGAACTTCGGGGCGTACAAGGGGGAGTTGTCCCTGCCGAAGCTCAGATCGCAGCCTTCGAGGGTGGTCACCTCCTCGTGGCGCACCTCGACGTGTCGGGATCCGAGGGGGATGACGCCGCCGTTGGGATCCGAGGAGATGCTCGACGATCTCGACGCTGCGACGTGTGAGGTGCCTCGGGATCGTGCAGCGTGAACACTTCGCGATCGTCCGCCTGAACCGGAGCGGGAGCCGAACGGGAACCATAACCGCGGGGGCCGGAACGGGAACCGTAGCCGGGGGCGGAGGCGGAACGGGGATCGTAGCCGGGGCGGGAGGCCGTGATGGTTGGTGAAAGGCCTGATCGCTTCTCCGAGTGGAGAGCTGGGGGGTCGAAGGGCCCACTCGAGGATCGCGTCGAACACGGGCTTGCTCTTGCACCGTAACCGGAGCCGCGCACTGGAACCGGAGACAGAACTGGAGCCGGAGTTGGAGTTGGAGTTGGAGTTGGAGGTGGAGGTGGAGCCGGAAAGCCGAAGCCGGGAACTGGAACCGGAAGCAGAACTGGAGCCGGTAAGCACGGAGCGGGAGCGGGAGCCGGAGCTGGGGGGAACTGGGGCCGGAGTTCGGAGCTGGAACCGTGCCCTGCGCCTGGACATGAGCTATTTCCGTCTGAGAGGACTTGTCCGTGAGGTCCTGGAGGGCACTCGCCGGCGTTCCATTGGTTGCGTGTTCGCATGTGCACTGTCGGAGCCAGAGCACGTCTCGTACGAGGCGATGGACTACACTCCGGGACCCGTCGAATACCGGCCGACGATCGAGCCGGAGCCCGAACCCGAAGAAAAGGAAGAGGCGGAACGGTGCGCCGAGCTGATTTCGGAACGAGACAGGATTCGCCGCGAGAGCAGTGGTTTCGGGCCCGAGCCGGTCAGCCCAGAGGAGCGTGAGGCGTTCGCGAGGCAACAAGGTGAAGCCCGCCGAGACGACATCTGCTACGCGGCAAGAGTCCGGTACAGGGATACGGCAGTTCTGGTTCGGGTTCCTCGTGGCAGGCCAGCACTCGACTACCGAGAGATGAGAGCCCTTTCCGTTCCGAGATTGCCGGAGCTACCGCCCGAGTGCGTGCGGTACGAACGAGAACGGGATGCTCAGGACGCCGTACTGCTGTACGAGGAGTTGGAACGACGACAAGAGGATCGCCGCCGCCACCACCACCGCCACCTCGCCAGCCCTGAAAGCCGATCGCACTCGACGGTGATCCGGAGAGTGGAGCCACAGCCGGGGCCCGGAGCCGGAACCCGAGTAGGAACCGGAGCCGGAGCCAGAGCTGGAGCAGGAACCTGGAGCAGGAGTCCGGAGCGGGAACCGGAACCGGAGCGGGAACCGGGTGGGGTTAGGAGGGGGGGCGGAGTCTTCGGCGGAGGGAGGCTTGCAGGCGGGGGGGGAGGGTGGGGTCGTCGGC
>CAZYSW010000525.1:0-4300 GCA_964650105.1 uncultured Nannocystaceae bacterium | reverse complement strand
CGGGTGGCGCGGCGCCGACGTGCAGCAGATCCTGAATTTTCCCCAGCGGCACCCCGACTGTCGGGTGGTTCGGCTGGAGCAGAACTATCGCAGCACGAATCACATCTTGCGGTGTGCGGACGCGGTGATCACCAAGAACGCCCGTCGATTGGGCAAGACGCTGTGGAGCGATCTGGGTGACGGCGAGCCGGTACGCGTGCTCGCGTTCGCGGACGAGCGCGAGGAGGCGCGGATGATCGCCCAGGAGATCATGTTGTCGATCGAGGAGGGTGCGGACCCCGAGGACTACGCGATCTTCTACCGCACCCACGCGCAGTCCCGCGTGATCGAGGACGAGCTGCGCAAGGCGGCCTTGTCGTGTCGGATCGTGGGCGGCGTCGCGTTCTACGAGCGGGCGGAGGTCAAGGACATGCTGTCGTACCTGGCCGTCCTCAACAACCCCGACAGCGACGCACACCTGTCGAGGATCCTCAATCGCCCCACCCGCGGGATCGGGACCACCAGCCAACGAAAACTGGCCGAGTACGCGGCGAAAGAGGGCATCTCGCTGTGGAAGGCGCTGCAGCGTCCGGAGGCGGCGGGGGTGGGGAAGGCCGCGTGCGGGAAGATCGAGGCCTTCGTGACCCTGATCGACGATCTCCGCGAGGACATGGGGAGCTGTCAGGTCGATTCCCTGCTCGCGCGGGTGGTGGAGAAGACCGGCTACCGCGAGATGCTGGCCGCCGACGATTCTTACGAGGCCGAGGCGCGGCTGGAGAACCTTCAGGAGCTCCTGGGCAACGCCATGGAGTTCGTGCAGGAGCAGCCGGATGCGACGCTCGATGCGTATCTCGAGCGGGTGAGCCTGGTGGGGAGCGAGCGCTCCGAGGGGGACGCGGGGCGGGCGGTCACCTTGATGACCGTTCACAGCGCCAAGGGCCTGGAGTTCGAGTACGTGTACTTGACGGGCATGGAGGAGCGGGTGTTCCCCCACGCTCGCGTGCTGGACCACCCCGATCAGCTCGAAGAGGAGCGCAGGCTGGCCTACGTCGCGCTCACGCGGGCCAAGCAGCAGCTCACCGTCACCTCGTGTGGGCGGCGGCGAATCTTCGGCCAGGTCCAGCCGGGAGTGCCCTCGCGCTTCGTGCGGGACCTGCCTGCGTCGTCGACGGTGCAGCTCGGATGGGCCGCTCCTGCCGCGCGCGTGCCGGCGCGCAACCGTCCACTCGCGGCCACGCGCCGTCGCGAACGCGAATGGCAGGACGACGTCGAGTACGATCGCGAGTATGCGCAGGTCGCCCCCGACGACCTCGACGTGGTCGAGGATGTCGGCGAGGGCACGGCCCTGTACGTCGGCATGGTGGTTCGGCACCCCCAATGGGGGGATGCCGAGGTGCTGGGCTGGACGGGAATCGGCGCCAAGATGAAGCTGCACGTGCGCCTGAGCAGCGGCCAGACCAAGACGGTGATGGCCAGCTTCGTGCAGCCGCTCGGCTGAGGGGCCCGCGGGGCCTCGCCCCGGATCGGCGGACCTGCCGGGGCGCGCGAACGCCGACGGCCGGGGATGGGGTACGCTCCCGCGGATGCGGTCCACGTGGTGCGCGTTGGTGCTCGTTTCCGCCGTCGTTTCGGGGTGCGACAAGAAAGAGCCGCCACGGGCTCCCGATTCGGGACGCTCGGGAGCTTCCGGGGCTGCGGGCGGCGACCGAACGGGGGCGCAGGGAGACGCCGCGATCGAGCCCGAGCCCGCCGACGTCGAGGGTGAAGGCGCGGCGCCCGACGAGGGCGAGGCGGAAACGCGCACGCCGGTGGTCGATCGAGGGCACGAGCTCTACACGCGTTTCGAAGCGCCCGACGTCGACAACGCCTGCACTACCGACGCCGATTGCAAGCGCGGTGGATGCGGCGGCGAAGTCTGCAGCGCGGCGGCCGATGTCGTCACCACGTGCGAGCTGCTGCCGGTGCAGCTTCCTCCGGACGCGGCATGCGGGTGCGTGGACGGAACCTGTCAGTGGTGGAGCCGCAGCGGCGCGGGCCTCTCGGGGACGTCCACGTCCACCCGGCGCCCCGAGCCGCGCGGAGATCAGGCGCCCGAGCGTGACGTCGTCCGCTGTGGGGCCGAGACGTGCAAGCCGGGCCAGGTCTGCATCGAGTACTACGGCGTCGCGGGACCCAAAGGACCGAAGTTCCAGAGCTGCGAGTGGGCGTGTGGCAAAGGCGGCGGCGATTGCCCGCCCGGCACCACGTGCGTGACGATCGCCGACGGCCCGGGAGCGGTGTGCCGCTGAGGCGACCGGGCCCCGGTCAACCGCCCGAAAACAGGGCGGCGTAGACTTCGGGCGCGGCGCGGTTCCAGGACCACAACGCGTGCCGGCGCCCCTCGTCCGACGCCAGCGACGACAGGGCGACCAGCACCAGCACGAGCACGATGGCCGGGACGCGACGTGCGTGGCGTCGGTGGACCAGGCCGAATGCGGCTGCACCGGGCAAGGCCGCGAACACGAGGTCTGCGAAAAAGGCGACCCGGCTCGTCGAGGTGCCCACCCAGCTCCTCGAGACGTGGAACGAAAAGGGAAAGCCGAAGCTGCAGGTCCCGTCGACCTGGCATTCGGTCTCGCCGGTCAATCCCGTCGCCACGTGCAGCACCGCGAGGGTCGTCACCACCGCCAGGCCGCCGGCCAGGTACCGACGTCTCCTCGTCGCACGGGCGAGATCGCTGCCCGTCTCGATCGGCCTGGCGGATGGATCGTTCATCGGGTGATGCGCAGGACCTCGGTCTTCACCCCGAGGGTCTGATCGGATCCGGGTGCGACGAGCCGCAGTCCGAGATCGAGTGGGGCCTCGGACGCTCGCCGGGCCACGAACGGAAGGCGCAGCTTGGTCGCGCGCCGGGAGGGATCGACGAGGACGGAGGTACCGTGCTCGGTGATGCGATAGTCGGTGATGGCGCTGCGATTTTCGACGAGGCGCTCGAGTGCGGCGTAGTCGAGCTCAAGGCCCGCCGACGGGCCGACGAGCAACGTCGCGACGCCCTCGGGACCGAGCGCGAGGTCGACGGTGACGAAGACGGTGTCGCCCACGGTGGCCGTCGTACGGTCGAGCGCCGCGGTGATGCGGTGTCCGGATGCCTCCGCCGTCCCGGACGCGGAGCCCACGAAGTGGGTGGTCACGAGATCGAACGACGGTGCCAGCGTCCCGTCGTACTCGACCTCCACACGGTGCTCTCCGGGGGCGAGGTTGCGGCCGACGAAGAGGTGGGTGAGCTCGGAGGCCGAGGCGAAGGGATCGGCGGGATCGATGTGGACGGTCCGCACGACCGACCCGTCGAGGCGCACCGTGACGGTGGACGGCTTCTCGTCGGGGGGCGAGCCGACGGCCAGGATCGCCGCGATGACTGCCGCCGACCCGCGCTCGTTGTGCCACACGCCCCAGGAATCGCGCGTGGAGAGGATCCAGCGCAGCGTGTCGCGCTTCTCGGCGACGAATCCATGGGGATCGACCTCGTGCAGGGCCAGCAACACGGCCGCGGTGGCCTCGATGGTGCCGCCGTAGGCGTGAAACCACGTCGGCTCCCAATGTCCGTGATCGCGAACTTCGAGCAGACGTCGTGCGACGGCGGCCGCGTCGGAGGGCGAGATGGCGCGCATGCGCAAGAGGCCTTCGAGGGCGCGGCCCGCTGCGAGCGGGTCGAGGGTGGTGCCCTCGAGATAGGCCTTCCAGCGCGCCGATTGCTTCTTGAGCGCGCGTGTCACGACCTCGGAGCGGAGCTCGTGGGGCAAGGTCGTCAAGATCGCGAAGATGTCCGCGGTATGACCATCGCGGGCCGTCGCGTGGTCACCCTCCCAGAAGGCGATGGCGTCCAACGACAGCGTGCCGCCGGTGGCCAGGGGGCGGGCCAGGAAATCGGCGGCCTTTTGGATGAGGCGGTCGTCGGTGGCCAGGCCCAGCGAACGCCCGTGAATCAGGGCCTGCAGCACGTATCCCGTCACGTAGTGGCTGGGCTTTCCGCTGCGCCAGTAGGAGAACGCACCGGAGGCGTGCTGTTGACCCGACATCCCGGCGAATGCCGCCATCGCGCGCTTGCGAAGGCGGTTGAGGGCCGGGGAGGTCAGCCCGTGCTTCTCGGCGTGACGCAACACCAACACCGCGGTGAGGAGATCTGTGGCGAGCGAGAAAGGTGAATCGGTGACGCGGGCGGCCAGCGCTTCGGCTTCTGCGAAGGCCGTCGTCACCGCGGAAAAGCCGACGCGGGCGAAGACCTCGTTGCCGACGTCCGAGGCGGGGATCGTGAAGTGTTGCTGGGCGCTGCCCGACGACAGCA
>CAZYSW010000524.1:2348-4318 GCA_964650105.1 uncultured Nannocystaceae bacterium | reverse complement strand
GAGGCCGCAGGGGCGATGGGATCGAGCCGGCATCGGGGGGAGGTGGGCCCTCGGATGTGCCGGGAACACACCTGCAAGCCCGAACAGGCATGCGTCCGTCGAGCGCGGCGTCCGGGGGCCGCACAGCGACGACCCCCCGGGTCGGGGCCTGGCCCGGCCTGCCGGCGTGTCGGCAAAGCCGCCTCTGGGGAACCGTTCGGTGGCGAGGACCGCCCGCGGGCGATCCTGCCGATGACGCGGACCGAGCCTTCCGAGGGGGGGCGAACGGTTATGCGCGCCCACAGGAAACACAGTGCGTGGATCGAGGCCGCCTCGCGAGGCCGAGCCGCCCCGGCCCAGGGCCGACGGGCGACGATGCGGGCCGACGGGGTCGAGGCCGGCGCGGTGTGGTGGTAAGCCCGGGCCGAGCAGGAGGACCGTGGAGGAATCCCCCCGATCGCGCCGGCGGCCGCCTCGGCAACCGCACGGATCCGCCGCGAACGTGACGCCCGACGTCCCCGCCCCCGCGGGAACGCGCTCGGAGCACACCGGGCCCGTCGTGACGCAACGCCTCGTCGAGCGCCGGACCCGAAACGGTGGGCGCATCATCGTGCTGCCCACCGGTCGCGGCCGCGCGCGCCCGGGAGCACCGGTGGCCATCCAGCTCTGGATCATGGCCGGTGCCGCGGCCGAGCGACCCGACGAGCACGGCTGCGCGCACCTGCTCGAGCACATGTTGTTCAAGCCGAGCGCGGCCGATCCCGTGGTTCCCGGAGCGCGCGACATCGCGAGCGCGATCGAGTCCCTCGGCGGTGACGTCAACGCGTTCACGAGCCACGACGAGACGGTCTTTCACGCGACGGTTCCGGTGGAGGCGACCGCCGATGCCCTCCATGCGCTCGTCGGTCCGGTCGTCGCCCCGGCCCTCGAACCCGGCGAGGTCCTGCGCGAGGCGCAGGTCGTCGTGGAGGAGATCAAGCAGTACGCCGACGATCCCGGATCGCGTGCGAGCGACGAGCTCTTGGGCATCCTCTTCGGCGATCACGGCTATGGTCGACCGGTCCTGGGGCGCAGGCGAGAAGTGTTGTCCCACGACGCGGCCCGCTTGAGGCGATTTCACCGGCAGGTCTACACCGGCGATCGGGCGGTCCTGATCGTCGCCGGCCCGGTCGACCCGGCGTCGATCGTCCGATGGGCGCGCCGACTCCTCGATCGGTTGCCGCCGAAGGGGCGGACGATCCGGTTGGTTCCCCCCGTGCCTCCGGAGGCCTCGCGGGTGCGCATCTCGAGGGACGACGTCCACGAGGCCCACGTGTGGCTGGGGTGGCAAGCTCCGGCACTACCGAGCCCCGATGCGTGCGCGCTGGAGATCGCGAGCGTCGTTCTCGGATACGGCGAAGCCTGTCGGCTCTCCATGGAGACCCGACGAACGCAGCACGCTGTGACCGATGCGATGGCCAGCTTCTATCCTTCCCGCGTGGCGAGCACGGTGCTGGTCACCGCCCATACCTCGCCCGGGGGCACGCTCGACGCGGTCGATGCAATCTTGGCGCAGATCGAGCGACTGCGGAAGGTGCCGATCGACGAGGAGGAGCTCCGGCGCGCGCGGGAGATGCTCGAGAGCGACGTGGTGTACCGCCGCGAGACGGTGCAGGGCGTGGCGCATGCGATCGGCTACAACCTCAGCCTGACGGGGGACTGGAAGTCCGAGGCGCAGTACTTCCGACACCTGGCGGCGCTGGGTGCCGAGGACGTTCGCCGGGCCTGTCATCGATGGCTCGCGCCCGAGCGCACCGCGATGTGCCTGGTGGTGCCGAACCGGGGCCGCGGTACCCCGTCGTCCGCACGGCTTCGCACGGCCATCAAGGCACGGTTGCGCGCCGAGGCGAAAAGGGGTGGCCGTCGCGGGGTGCCCCGTCGGCGGCGTCGGGCCGAAGTCGAGTGCGTCGACTTGCCAGGTGGGCTCCGCCTTCGCGCGGTGGCCGATCGCT
>CAZYSW010000524.1:0-2338 GCA_964650105.1 uncultured Nannocystaceae bacterium | reverse complement strand
GTGGCCCGGTGGATTGCGGCTGGAGACGCCGCGCGACCTCGGGGCATCCCCGCTGACGGCCACGCTGTTGACGCGGGGCTGCGCAGCCATCGACGGCGATGCCCTGGCGCGCGAGATCGACGGCTACGCCGCGGTGCTGGAGGGCTTCTCGGGTCGCAACAGCCTGGGGATGCACTTCGAGTGCCTCGGCCAGCACCTGACCGCGGTCCTGCGGCGTGCCATCGAGTGCGCTACGTCGCCCACCTTCGATGCCGAAGAGGTCGACGAGGAGATTCGCGTCGCGCTCTCGGATCTCGACGCCGAGCAGGACGATCTGGCCGCGCTGGCGTTTCGGGGCGCCTACGCGGCGCTGTACCGGGGTCATCCGTTCCGCTTGCGGCGCCGGGGGAGCGAGGCCAGCTTGCGCCGCTTGACCGCGGGGCGGTTCCGCACGCTGTGGCATCGGCATTATCCGATCGGACGCGCGGTCCTCGGCCTGGCGGGAGACTTCGACCTCGACGGGATCGTCGGTCTGCTGGAGGCGATCTTGCCCGCGGGCGATCCGCCCGAGCAGACGCCGGTGTGGCCGGGCTCGGCCCCCCGCTATCCCGCGCGGCGGATCGAGCGCGTGATCGTGCGACCCCGCGAGCAGGCCCACCTGGTGATGGCGTTCCCGGGGCTGACGCTCCGCGATCCGGACGTGTATGCGCTGGACGTACTGTCGGCGGTGTTGGGCGGGCAGGCAGGCCGGCTGTTCACCGCGCTGCGCGAGCGGCAAGGGCTGGTCTACAACGTGTCGGTGTCGAGCGCGGAAGGCATCGACGCGGGGCACGTGGCGATCTACGCGGCCACGAGCCAGGAGAAGCTCGATCGCGCGCTGGAAGCGATCACCGTGGAGCTGGACCGGATTCGATCGGGACGGGCGTCGTCGGCGGAGGTGGAGCGGGCCAAGGCATGGATCGTGGGGCAGCACGAGGTGTCCATGCAGCGGCGCAGTCGGGTCGCGTCTCGGGTGGCGTTCGACGAGGCGTACGGACTGGGGATCCGCTCCCGCGAGGTGTATCCGTCGCGCATCGGAAGGGTGCGTCCGATCGATTTGCAGCGGCTCGCCGAGCGCATCTTCGTGCTCGAGCGCTCGGTGCTTTCGATCGTGAGGTCGTGAACACGCGAGCGGAGGGGCTGCCGGTGGGGGCGGCCCGTTCGTGGGATTCGGGCGGCGCGGTCAGGAGAGGCTGAGGACGTAGACGTCGTACAGGGCGTGGGTCCAGGCGGCCACGGCGAACCCTCGGACCTGGTAGACGAGGGCGAAGAAGACACCGGCGAGGAAACGGTAGGTGAAGGCTCCGAAGGTGAAGGGCTCGCCCATTGGGCCGACGTGGTGGGCGAGCGAGAAGGCGATCGAGCTCAACACCAGGGCGACGAGCCAGGCGCGCTTGGGGCCGGTGATGCCGGCCAGGAGCCAACCCAGGCCGCCCATCAGCGCGACCCGGAAGATCAGCTCTTCGTGAAAGCCGGCGCCTGCCGAGATGACGATCACGTCCAGCGGACCGGGACCGCCGATCGCGAGGCCCGGGAGGACACCGGCGACGCGGCTCATCACGAAGAGGATGATGGAGCCCATGACGAGCGCGTAAATCGACGACTCGACGATCATGGGCAAGAAGGCGCGGGGGTGGAACGTGCCGCGTCGCCGCAGCAGGACGAGCACCGCGGCGTAGACCACGAGCATCGAGACCATCGTCGCGATGTAGTTGCCGAGATCGCGGCGACCGAGCTCGATCAGCGAGCGGGTCACGAAGTCCACCCCGTTTTGTCCCTTCCCGCTGAGGATCCCGAGCTGGTAGACGGCGAACAGGGGGAAGACCAGGATCGCGCTGGTGAGGCCGTCGAGCCGTCCCGACAGGTGCCGAACGAGCGCGTTCTCGTGCCGACGCGCCGCTGCCGTGTCGTCGTCAGCCATCGCAGCCCCTCGATAGGGTGACACTCGCAGGGTATCGGAAAAGTCCGGCGAGGCGAGAAAACCGTCCCGCCGACGCCCACCGCGTTGCCGAGCACACCGAGCGTCCTTCGATCTCCGGCCTTGCCGGCGCCGACACCGACGGCGTCTTCACTCCACGGGACGTGTCGGAGGTTTCGCGCGCAAACCGTCCGCGCGGGCGGCGTCGCGCGGTGGCGGTGCCCGAAGGTTCCGCTCAGCGGCGGGATCGCGACTTCGTGGGGCGACGCGCCGCCTTCTTCGGGCTGCTCTTGGCCGGCTTGGTGCTCTTGCCGCGCTTGGCCGCGGGCCTTTTGTCTCCCCCGGCCTTCTTGGTGGCGGGCTTTTTCTTGGTGGCGGGCTTTTTCTTGGTGGCGGGCTTTT
>CAZYSW010000523.1:3701-4355 GCA_964650105.1 uncultured Nannocystaceae bacterium | reverse complement strand
CGCAACGTACCGAACCTCCCCTACGTCATCGTCTACGGGATCGATGGCAAGGAGGTCACCAAGATCTCCGGCCTCAAGCTCGACGACCTCGATGCCGCCATCCGCGAGGGTCGGCGTCGGTGAGGTTCAAGCGCGCCGTCTTGGCGCTCGGCATCGGGGCGGCCGTGTACGCCATCGGCCCGCCGGTCGCCCTGGCCGGCCCGTGAGCGGGGTGAAGCAACCCCAACCTCCCGGGCGGAGGTACGACAGCCTACCAGCGACCGATGGACAGAGGCCGATTCCGGGTCGGGCTCTCGATGCTCGGCTCGTACATCAACGCCTCGCATTCCGTCGAGCCCGACCAGTATGAACCTGGCCTTCCGGACACGGAACAACCGCGCGAGCATGTCGTTGACATCGGGATGCTCGAATGGGACCTCGACGCGCAACTCGGCGTCCATCGGCGCTTCGCGTTCGAGATCTTGCTGCCGATCCGGACGACGGTCATTCGGGCGTCGTTCCTCGACCAAGACGGCAACGCGATCCCGGGCTTCGAGAGCATTCACCACCGCGACGAAACCATCGCGGGTGTCGGCGACCTCGTCCTCGGCGGCCGTACCGGGCTCGTGCTGCCCACCGACGTACCGCGCTGGACGCTTGCACTGCGCACCGGCC
>CAZYSW010000523.1:0-3691 GCA_964650105.1 uncultured Nannocystaceae bacterium | reverse complement strand
GCCTGTCGCTTCCAACCGGGAGGACGGAGCCCGATCCGTTCGCCCTCGGCGAGGCCGGAGAGGCGCACCAGCACATGTTCTTCGGATCGGGGACGTTCGACCCGGTCGTCGGACTCGACACCAACCTCGCGTTCGACAAGTGGGGTTTGGTCGGCTGGACGATGGCGAAGCTCCCGCTGTACGCGAACAAGTTCGGCTACCAGGGCAGCAAAGTTGTAGTCGGCGGTATCGGTGCTCAGTCAGGCTTCGGCCTGAAACGCTGGTCATTCCTCGTTCAACCGGAGGTCTACTTCGAGACGCCCGCGACCTGGAGCGGCACGACCGCGCGCAACAGCGGGCGCACGAGCCTCATCGCCACCGCAGGCGTGTTCGCCATGCCCGGCAAGGGATGGCAGATCCACCTGCTCGCCAAGGTGCCTTACTACACCTGGGCGCAGGGTGGTCAGCTACGCTGGCCGTTCGTCGGGATGCTCGGGTTCAGCTACGTGTTCGACGTGGTGAAGCGCGATAGGGCTTCGTGATGCAGAACGCCACCCTGGGCCGATGACCCCGCTCATGCGGGGTCGCGTCGGCCCGCCACGAGCCACAGTGGCAGAACACCAGGGAACCGCTCCCGATTCTCAACGCGGAAACCCGCGGAGTGGACTACGTCGCCGAGGCCGGCACCGGAGAACCGGGTGACGACCCGAAACCCGCCGAGGCGCAACAACCGGGACACGATGTGTGCCGTCGTGGTGTCCGCATGGCAGAACGTCGGAACGCACGCAACGCCTCCTGGACGCAGGACCCGGCGCATCTCGGAGAGGGCAGCCGCGGGATCGGGAAGCAAGTGCAGGACGTTCGCGGCCACGACCGCATCGAACTCGCCGTCCCCGAACGGGAGCGCCAGGGCATCGGCCTGGCGGACCTGGACGTTCGACACCCCCGCGTCGGCCATGCGCGCACGGAGGACCTCCAACATGGCCTCGCTCGTGTCGGTCGCCACGAGGTGATCGACGACCCCCGCAATCGCCTGCGTGACGAGGCCGGTGCCCGCTGCGATTTCCAGCACTCGGGCCGAGTCCTCCACAAGTTCGGCGACGCGCGCCACCATGTGGTCGAAGCGCCCGTTCAGCATCCGCGCGACGCGGTCGTACCGATTGGCGTGGCGCCTCCAGAAGGCAGCGGATGTCTGCGTCCGTCGGGTCAAGGTACCTTCGGCTTGGCCGTCCGCGAGACCCCGGGTTGGTGCGGCGCCCGATCCAGCAGACACAGCAACCTACCATTGTGGGCGGCTCAGGCGGCGTTTCGACGAGAACACAGTGGCGCGTGAAGAGCGCGTGTTGGTAGCCGTACCGAGGTACGGTGCTACGATGGACGGGGTCGCCTCCTGCGACTTCCTCCCGCCCGATGTCCGGCACGCTCGCCCATCGACCCTTGCTCCGGCTCCTGCGCTTCGCGGCAGCGGTGATGCTGGTGATGACGCTGTCGGGGCTGTCGCACGCGGCCGAGGAACTCGTCGAGAATGTGGTCCACGTCGCCGACACCGGGCACGGTGCCCACGCCGACACGCATCCCGAAGGCGAAACTGGACCTGGGACCGAGCACTTCTGTTTCGGGACGATGCACAACTGTGGGTGCTGTCCCGCTGCATTCGCGGCGGCGTCGGGCTCGACACAGTTGCCGTTCCACGCCACCCACCGCCTGCACCTCGGTGTCGGTAGCGACGACGTGGACTCAGACGGCATTCGTTCACGGATCGACCGACCTCCTCGCGCTTGACCCACGGCGCCGCGTCGGCCCCCATCGGGGGCTTGGACTCGGCGGCGCCGACAAGCGTCGAGGTTCCGGTGAAGTTCGTGTCGCGTTGGTCCGCGGCCGAACTCGACCGGTGTGTCTTGTGGCCGCGGTTCTTCCCTTGCCGCCGCGCTTTTCCATCACGAGGTCGATCCATCCATGTTTCTGCTCAACTCTCTCATCGTTGCCGTCGCGTTTGGGCCACCCCTCGACGCGGCTTGTGGCGGGCCGCTGACACGGGACGCCGTCATCGAGTGCGCCACAGCTACAAGTCCGCGCCTGCGTGCCGACCGGGAGCGCGTCGCGGCTGCCCGGGGTGAGGCCAACGCGGCCCGTGTTCTCCTGCCATCGAACCCAACCGCTGCCGTGACGCTCGGGCGGCGATGGAACACCGCGGGCGAACGTGCGCTGAACGTGTCGGGCAACATCTCGCAGCGCTTCGAGATCGCGGGCCAACGACGCAAACGAAAGGAAACAGCAAGCGCGGAGGTCGATGTGCGCCAGCACGAGGCGGAAACGACGGAGCGAGACGTGGTCGCCGAGGCCCTCGTGGCGTACTACGACGTGCTCGCCGCACGCGAGGAAGTCGTAGTGATCGAGCGTGGTTCCGCAACGGCGCTGCGCCTCCAGGAGGTCGCGGACGCCCGCGCCTCCGCCGGCTTGGGAGCACCGCTCGAAGCCGATCTCGCCGGGGCCGAGGCCGCGCGTCTCCGAGAACAGGTGTCCCTCGCCCGCGGTCGAGTCAAGGTTGCGGAAGCCCGACTCGCCAGCGTGTTGGGACTGGATCCGTCGGCGACGCTGCCCGAGGTCCAGGGCAGCCTGGAACCACTCCCGACTCCCGCCGGCCTGACGGGAGCCGTGCGGTCTGCAACGCACCGACCGGAACTCGCAGCACGCCAGGCCGAAGGTCGCGCGAGTCGAGCCCGCGTCAGGTTGCTCAAGCGTGAACGGATACCCACGCCGTCACTGTCGTTCTTCGTCCAGACCGACGGCATTGATGAGCGGGTGATCGGGGGCGGGCTCGCGTTTCCGATTCCACTGCCGTTCCCTCTGGGGCAGACCAACAAAGGCCAGATCCAGGCGGCCCGCGCCCGCGTCCGCGAAACCGACGAGCGCGTGGCGGCCGAAGCTCGGACGCTGACCCTGGAAGCCACCGTCGCGTACCACGAGTTCGACGCGCGCAGGGACGCGGCCTCCGCATACCCTGAGCAGACCCAAGCATCGGCCCGACAGAGCCTCGACGACCTGTCCAGCGAGATCGAGCAGGGGCGACTCCCGGTCCGCGATGCCCTACTGACTCAGCAGTCTCTCATCGATCTACTTCTTCGGGCCGTCGAGTCCCGCCACGAGCTATGCCGGGCGTCGGTCGCACTCGTCCTGGCGACGGGCACCGACTTCGACGGAGGTGCGCGATGAAGGCAAAGCACGTTCTCACCGTGTGCCTCGTGGCGCTGATCCTCTCTTGTGGACGTACGCCCGAGGCCGGTGACCACACGCAGGCACACGACGCAGAGCCCCACGAACACGAGGAGCGCCACGACGAAGTTCCGCGCACGGTCGCGCTCTCGGACGAGGTCATCGAACAGGCGGGAGTCCGGACGGCTGCGGTCGAGCGACGCCGACTCGCTCCCACGGTTCGACTTCCCGGCGAGATCGCGGCCCACCCCGACCGGCAAGCGAGCGTGGCAGCCCGGATCGACGGAATCATCGAGGCGGTTCGGGTGCGTCCTGGCGATGCCGTCGAGAAGGGGGACGTACTGGCAACGATCCGGGCGCCCAACCTCCAGAGCCTGCGGGCGACCGAGGCGGCGATGCGGGCCAAGGCAGCGTCCGCCCGGGCCAACGCCGAGCGCCTCACCGCCCTCGTCGAGAAGCGTATGGCCAGCCAGCAGGAGGCCATCGCCGCAAAGGCCGA
>CAZYSW010000522.1:0-4373 GCA_964650105.1 uncultured Nannocystaceae bacterium | reverse complement strand
GCGGCGCGTGGCTCGCCGAGGTCGCGAAGACGGGGGAGCTACGCGCCGCCAGGGCGAATTTCTCGCGGCTCGGACTGACTGTGCACCGGGCGGCGACCCAGCAGCTCGGCCTCGGGTGCGTTCGGCCCGGGAACGTCCCGAAGATGGACCTGGATCCCGCGGTGCGAGGCCGCGTCGTCGAAGTCGTGGATCAGGTCGACCACGTCGCGGTCGATGTACCGGGACCTCGACGCGTCGATGACCACCACGGTCCCTTCGGGGATCTGCTCGAGAGCCCGACTCACGCTGGCCTTGTTCAAGAACGAGACGTTCTCGGACAGCTCGATGAGGATGTGCTTGCGTCGACCGCCGGCGTGCTCCTCTTCGCGAACCTCGCTGCGATGCATGAAGTAGGGGGTCTGCAGGTTGGCGCGGAGGATGAGGAAGATGCCGGTCGCCATGCCGATCGCGACACCCACGAGCAGATCGGTGAAGACGATCGCCACCACCGTGACGAGGAACGGAACGAACTGGTTCCAGCCACGGCGGAAGAACTGGACGAACAGGGAGGGGGGCGAGAGCTTGTACCCGACGTGCAGGAGGACGGCGGCCAGGGCCGCGAGGGGGATGCGGTTGAGCAACCCCGGAATCAGCAGCACCGACGCCGCGAGCAGCACACCGTGCACGAAGGAGGCCATCTCCGTGCGTCCGCCCGACTGTATGTTGGCCGACCCGCGGACGATGACCGCGGTCATCGGCAGCCCGCCGAGCATGCCGGCCAGGAAATTGCCGATCCCCTGGGCCCGGAGCTCCTTGTCGGTGTCCGAGCGGCGACGGTAGGGATCGATCCGGTCCATGGCCTCGATGCACAAGAGCGTCTCGAGGCTCGCGACGATCGCGATGGTGACCGCCACGCGGTAGACCTGCGGATCGAACAGCCGCGAGAAATCGGGGAAGCTGAGCTGCTTGAGCACCTCCGTATCGCTGATCGCTGGAATCTGGACCAGCAGCGCGCCGCTGCTGGCCAACGACGGCACGAAGGCATGGAACGTCTCGTTGAGGACGATGCCGACGATCACCACCACCAGCGGAGCGGGCAACCACTTGAGTCGCAAGCTGGGCGTTCGCCCCATCGCGACCAAGAGAGCCAGACCGACGAGGGAGATGATGGTCGCGCCGAGGTGGAAGTGGCCGAGGGCGTAGGGGATCTCGGTGAGGGTGTTGCGGCCGTCGAGCTGCTCGAACGCGAAGTCACCCTCGTAGTCCGCGTCGAACCCGATGGCGTGGGGAATCTGCTTGAGGATCAGGATCAGCCCGATCGCGGCGAGCATTCCCTTGATGACCGCGGTCGGGAAGTAGTAGGCGATCGTTCCCGCACGCACGAGGCCGAAGCCGAACTGGATCACCCCCGCGATGGCGGCGGCCGTCAAGAACGCCTCGAACGAGCCGAGGTCGTGGATGGCCGTCAGCACGATCACCGTCAGGCCGGCCGCGGGCCCGCTCACCGAGAGCGGCGAGCCGGTGAACCACGAGACGACGACGCCACCGAGGATCCCGGTGATGAGCCCCGCGAAGAGTGGGGCACCGGACGCCAGCGCGATGCCCAGGCACAGCGGCAAGGCGACGAGGAACACGACGAGCCCCGCCGGGATGTCGTGCTTGAGGTTCTTGCGCCGTGAGAGATTCGCCCGAACCCAGGACGCGGATGGGGCCGACGACAGCGGCGCGGTGTCGGGGTCTCGCATGAGGCCTCGGCAGGGGCGAAGTATGCGGATCGATCTGGACGAGGCAAGCCAATCCGCGCACTTTTTTCCCGCGTGCGCATCGCAATCGAGGTGAGCGCGCCGCAACGCACGGACCGCTCGCCCGCATACGGACGACCGGGGGCATTATGCCCCACCGTCGGGGGACTTCACACGGCCCTCGGGCGAATTTACTGCCCTGCGGAGCGTGTTCTCACCGGATCGCTCGCCCCAGGCCGTCGGCGAAGCCCCGCGACCGGACGCGGAACGTGATTCCGCAGGAGGCTGCAGTCCCGCGAGCACGACCGTCGACCGCCCGGCAGCCGCATGCCGCTCGACCGGTGGATGCGTCTCGACGCGTGCGGTTTCGGCGGGAACGCTCGCACGCCGCGGCGGCAAAGCGTGCGTGATGGCTTCCGGCCGACGGTGGGGGCGGATCGGTGGGGTCGAGAACCGTGACGTCACGCGAGGCCCGGCGCCTCGCCGTCGCGCTCGGTCCCATGCACCTCGATGGACACGTGCGCTCGGGCATCGGATCTCCAGCGGGCACGCTTTCCATCCGCGTTCACGCCATCGGGCCATGTACCCGTGGCGCGGGGCTCGTGAGTGGCGAGCGCACGACGACCTCGGCGAGTCTCGTTCGAGCACGGTCGCGCACTGGTTCGCACCGCGCGGGATCCGATCCCGCTCGACGTCGGGCGCTCGCGCGTGCTCGCTCGCGGACGCGAGGCGCTCCGACGGCTCGTGCTCGTGGAGGGTGGTCGACGCGCAGGCGCCACGGCGGGCACCGCGAGGGCCGGTGCCACAAAGGGCCCGCGCCTGCCGAATCGAGCGTCGATGCGGAGATTGGACGCAGCGTGCGTTTTTGGCCCGTTCGGGCACCGACCACGTTTGGCAGCTTCTCGGACCACGCTAGGGTGTGCGCTCGTCTCGTACCTGATCCCAAGGAACGGCTAGGCACGGCCCATCCGTTCGTGGTCCACTGGGAGACGTCGGACTCGACGCCGAATGGCCTCGTTTCTCACAAGATTCTTCAGACGTAAGGGCGCTGACAAAGATATCAGCCAGGCCGAGGCCGTGGTGGGGGTCCCGCTCCATCGGCTGGAGCGTCGACGGTGGCCGCGGGTCCCCGTCGAGCTCCGCGTCCGCATTCGCTTCCCGACCGCCGCCGCGGCCATGCGCAGCCGAACGTTCGACATCAGCCCGGGCGGCGCCTTCATTCGCATGGAGAACCCCCGCCCCGTGGGGACCAACGTCAGGCTGATGCTGGAGGTGGGCGAGCGCTCGCTCGACCTGGCGGGCGTGGTGGACCGCGTCTCGGCGTGCGACGGTGGCGATGGTCTGCCCGGGATCGGCATCCGATTCACGCAGGTCAGCGCAGAAGACCAGCGCTTTCTCGCCGAGCTCGCGGCGTCGGAGCCCTGAGGCGCTCGACGACGATGGCCCCGGAACGCCGGGGACGCGCTCCTTGGCGCGTCAGAACAGCTCGCGTTGGGCCGAGGGACGACGAAACGTCGAGACCGCGAGGTCGAAACGCTCCTCTTCGAGGAAGCCCAACCGGCGATGATGCAGGCGAAACAGCGCCTCGATCGCGGCCCAGCGGGGCCCCGTGCCTCGCATGCGCCGACCGAATCGCGCCTCGTCGAGGCGACCGCCCCGGATCTCTCGAACCGCCGCGAGCACCTTCTCCGCGCGCAGCGGCACCGCTTCCCGCAGGCGAGCTTCGAACACCGGCGCCACCTCGGCGGGCAGGCGCAGCATGATCATGAACGCCTTGCACGCTCCGGCGTCGCGCGCCCGTTGCAGGATCTCGGCGATCTGATCGTCGTTGAGCCCAGGGATCACCGGAGAGATCGAGACGCCGGTCGGGACCCCGGCCTGCGCCAGCGTGCGCAGGGCCTCGAACCGACGGCCGACCGAGGCGGCGTAGGGCTCGATGCGGCGACCCAGCTCCTCGTCGGCGAACGGAATGCTCACGAACGCCATGCACGATGCCTCGCGGGTGAGCCCTGCCAGCAGATCGACGTCGCGCTCGATGAGCGCCCCCTTGGTGATCACGCCCACCGGGTTGCGGAACTCCAGGCAGACCTCGAGCAGCCGTCGCGTCAGGCCGTAGGACGCTTCGAGCGGCTGGTAGCAGTCGGTCACGCCCGAGAACGCCAGCATGTCGCCTCGCCAGCGCGGATCCATGAACGTCGCGCGCAGCAGCTCGGGCGCGTTGGTCTTCACCACGATGCGTCGTTCGAAGTCCGTGCCGGCACCGAAGCCCAGCGCCTGGTGCGACGGTCGGGCGTAGCAGTACGCACAGCCGTGAAAGCACCCCCGGTAGGGATTGACGCTGAACCGAAACGGCACGTCCGGGCTGTCGTTGCGGCTCACGATCGAACGCGCCTGCTCCTCGTAGACCTCGAGGTGGGCCGGTGGCGGCTCACCGAGGTACGCCACGTGAGTGCTCTCCCACGGGTTGGGCGGATTGGCGACCGGACGCGGCACTCGACGGCCGACCATAGCAGCCGACGAGGCCGACGACGCCGGCGGCCCAGGGTGAAAAGCACCACGAGCGGGACGTGGCCCGTCTTTGCGCCGCGAAGACCTCGCCCCCGAAACGACGCCGTGGCAGTCGTCGTCGACGCGCGCGTGCCTCCGGGGCGC
>CAZYSW010000521.1:0-4377 GCA_964650105.1 uncultured Nannocystaceae bacterium | reverse complement strand
ACATCTGGGCCGTCCGGCTCGGTGGCTCCGAGGCGTTCAAGATCGACCCCGTCGACTACACCTACGAGATGGTCGGTGGCCTCAACGGGCCTTACACCTACTCCGACATCACCGGGGGCCAGATCAGCAACGTGGCGTGCAACCCCGCAGGGTGAGGGCCGACCTCGGTGCCGAGGGTTCGATGCGTCACCGCAGATCGAGCTCGGCCCAGTCGGAGGTGACGCGGACCTCCGGGCGGTCGGAATCGGGGTGAAAGGTGGCGCGGATCTTCACCGGCTCGCGCACGGGGTGATCGACGAAGTCCTCGAGCTCGGGGTCGTGGGACGCCTCGCCCAGCAATGCGACCGAGGCGCCCGGGGCCAACGTCAGCGTAGTCTTCGGGGGCCGGGGGTCCCACGAGCCGAGAGGCGCGCTGGCCACCGAGCCCTCGATCTCGAAACGGAGCGCGCCGGCGTGCGGACGCACGAACGTCTGGGAGGCGTCGGTCGGGTTGGTGAGGCGAACGTCGAGGAGATCGCGGAGATCGGTGGACGCGGGGGCGCCCTTTGGGCGCGGCTTCGGGATCAGCTCGAGGCCGAAGCGGCGCTCGACGACGACCTCGACCATGTTGGACGTCAGCTCGAACGCGGGCACCCCGGCCATCGCCGTCGCGCGCGACGTGTGCTCGGGCGTGCCCCGGGTGGTGCGGCCCTCGTTCCACGACACGTGCAGGCGCAGGCGAACGCGGCCGGGTTCTTCGAGCTGGAGCAGGTGATCGGCCCACAACGCGTCGATCGTCCGCGTCTCGCCGGGAGCGAGGGTCACGACGTCCTTGGTCCAGTCGGCGTCGTACAGCCCGCAGCGGGGGAGACGGGGAAGCTGCACCCTTCGTCAGCACCCGTCGGGTTCCTCGACGAACGCGGAGAACGAGACCATGGGCTCGCGCCACCCCATCTCGGATCCGTCCCCCGGCAACACCACGGGGTGGGCGGTGAGCGTCGAGGTGTTGTGGACGCTGGCACGAACGCGGGGGCGCTCCCCCGGATCGAGCACCGCGGGGCCGACGAGCTGCAAGTCGAGCCGGAGATCGGGGTGGGGCGGGGACAGGGGCACGCGAGGCTCGACGTCGGCGGCCAAGCAGTCGAGCTCGAGCTGGGGCGCGGGCTCGAAGGCGGCGGGTCCCGGGTCGACCTCGGCGGGCGGCTCGTCGAAGGACGGGTCGTCCGGGTGCAGCGGGGTGCACGCAACCGCGACGACGAGCCCGACCGACGACACCCCGCGCATGGCCCGGAAAGGACGATCCGACCGCCCGAAGGTTTCAGGGCGCGTCAGTTCGCGCGCGTCAGCTCGAGGATGTACTGGTAGGGGAGGGTGGTGGTGTCGAGGCGCGACTGCACCAGGCCCACGGGACGTAGCTGCTCGACGATGCGCTCGGGCGCGATGCGCATCGCCGCGGGCGGCCCGGGGGCGTCTTGGGGCGCGCGAGGGTCGAAGTCCACGATGACGATGCGACCGTCCCGAGCGAGTCGTTCGCGCAGGCGGCCGAAGAACCGCGGCGGGTCCTCGAGGTGGTGAAAGACGTCGCACATGAAGGCGACGTCGACGGGGCGATCGAGGCCGGGGTCGTCGGCGGTGGACCGCAGCGCGACCAGATTCTCGATCCCCTCGTCGCGAGCGCGGTCGGTGAGCCAGCGAACCATGTCGGGCTCGATGTCGGTGGCGAGGACGGTGCCCCGTGGCAGGCGACGCGCGATGCGGACCGCGAAGTAGCCCGTGCCCGCGCCGATGTCGGCCACCGTGGCGTCGGGTGCCAGCTTCATGAAGTCGAGGACGGCATCGGGCTTTTGCCAGGCGTCGCGTGCGGGATCGTCGAAGACCTGGGCCCAGGCCTCGGCGTCCTCGAAGCGGTGGTGACCCCCGCGATGAACGTGACCGTGGCCGTCGTGGGGCGCGTCACCGTGGTGCATCATGGCGTGCTCGCCGTGCGCCGGGTGAACGCGGGGTGGCTCGTCGCCCTCGGGCGGTCGCGTCGAGGTGCGACAGCCCGTTGGGACGAGGCCCAGGCTCGCGACCCACAAGGACACGAACATCGAAGACGAGCGTCGCGCCGGCACGGCCGGGAGTGTACGTCGCTCGAAGGAGGGAATGCGCGGCCGGTGAGCCTCGCCGACGAGGCGGTCCTCACGTCGGCATCGAGTCCGAGGTCCGGTGTCGCAGGATGGCTACCCCGGCGGGGTGAAGTCCTGGCAGGCGGAGTCGATCACCCCGATGGCGTCCGAGAAGAACGGTCCGTAGTCGTCGGCGCAGATGTTCCCCACCGAGCCGTTGGTGAACATTTCGGTGAACTCGACGATGGTCGCGCCGTACTCCTGATCGCCGGGGATGAGGGGGGGCAGACCGTTGGTGGTGCAGTGGTAGGGATTGCCGTTGCTGTCGTCCCAGATCAGCGCGAGCACCACGATGTTGTCGGCCTGGCCGCCCTTGGCGGCCACCACCGCGTCGTACCAGTCCTGGGGGCCTCCCTGGGAGTGCTCGGCGTCGTCCTCGTCGGTGAGGATCACGATGACCAGAAGGGCGTCGTCGCGCAAGAACCCCTCGTTGCAGCCGGCAGGGCCGACCATGTTCGGGGCGACGGCGTGGACCATGGCGTCGCCGACCTTCTCTTGGTTGCTGCCGCCGGTGCCCAGGTTCGCCGCGCAGGCGAACTTGGCGTCGAGGTCGTCCATGTCGGTCATGAAGCGGTACCCCTCGGCGTAGGGGGTGCACAGCCCGGCATGGGATCGAGTGATCGACGCTCCGATCACCTGGCAGGCGGGGTTGTCACTGTTGATGTTCAGGTTGCTGCTGGCGGTGTTGTAGCTGTCGGTGCTGACCACCGCCACGTGATAGCTCTCGACGTCGGCGAGCTGCGTCTGCACCTGGCTGGAGAAGGTCGGGAAGTTCGCGATGACTTTGGACTGTTCCTCGGCCATCGAGCCCGAGTTGTCGATCACGAACAGGAGGTCGACCTTGTGGCAACCGTCGTTGATGCCGTCGGTCGTCCCGAACAGGTCGCTGCCGCTGCCGACGTCGAACTTGGGGTCGCTGGTCTCGGCGCCGGTGTCGGCCGTGTCGGTGGTCCCCGAGGCCGAATCGCCGGTCGTGCTCGGGTCGGTGGCGTTCGAGGCGGACGACGAGCCCACCGAGTCGGTGGCGCTGCCCTGCGTCCATCCGGGCCCGCCCGAGCCCGCATCGCGATCGCTCGCGCCTTCGCACCCCACGAGCAGAACCGTCAGTCCCCAGGCTCGATACTTCCCGTTGCCGCTTGCCGCTCCCACGGAGGCGGAGCTTAGCAGCCCCGGAGCAGCGCCCGCACCCCGTCGCCGAGACCCGCGACGTGCATCCCGAGCTGCACGCGCTTGCCCTGCGACCGCCGTATGACACGACGTGCGGTTCCGCGCAGGTCGTGGTGGACCGTTCGATCTGCGTGGGTCGATCGGGCCCGACGACGAAGGGGGACGACGAGCGCCCCCCTTCGTCGAACGATGCCGGGTGGGGGGCTGGTCAGGTCGCGGGTGCGTGGGTCGGTGCGGGGTGAGCCTCGGTGACGCCGGGGACCCAGGCCTCGCCGCGCCAGCCGGCGACCTTGCCCAGCGTGTAGGCGCCGACGGCCAGGACCAGGTCGCGGACCGCGATGTCGAAGTATCCCGCGGTGGTGACGACGATGGCGATGAGGATCATCCAGGCCATGACGACGAAGGCTCCCAGCCGGGTGAACTTCGTGAGCACCGCCAGCCCGGCGATGATCTCGATGACGCCGACGATCATCATGAACGTGGTGGCCGAAAAGGGCAGCACGTCGACGAACCACGAGGGGAGATAGACGTCCCAGTCGGCGAGGAGCTCGAAGAACTTGTCGAGCCCCGCGAGCAGCGGCACCAGGCCGTAGGCCACGCGCAGCGGGACGTAGATCGGATCGTAGTGCTTCGGATCGAAGGGCTTCGGATCGTGGGGCTTCGCTTCCATGTTCGTACCTCCATCTCGGAGAGGATCGGGCTTGCGGGGCTGTTACATGGGCGGGCACCTCTCGCGGGGTCGGGGGGCGGGCGCGCGCCGCCGCAGCGCTCGATCGTCTTTACCGACAGCGTGCATGCTGGTCGGTCCGAGGCGACGGGACGAAGAGCGCCGCAACGGCATCCGCGCCCGCGCGCCGAGGCGATCACTCTCCGAGACGGATGCTGCCCGCGTTCGCTTCGCTGAGCGGCGCGTCGAGCCTGACGCCGTTCGCGTGGAGGTCGAACGCCAGGATCGCGAGCATGTCCGCCTTGGGCAGCGAACCGGGGTTCTTGGGCGGCATCTTGGTGGTGGCGAACACGTACACGTCTGCCGCAGTGTCGAACGAGCGCAGCACGCCGTCCC
>CAZYSW010000520.1:0-4402 GCA_964650105.1 uncultured Nannocystaceae bacterium | reverse complement strand
GCGTTCGGTCGGCTCGAAGGGGGGCGACTTCCAGTGCGGCAGCCGTCCGATCGGCTGCACGTCGTGGTGGGCATAGAGCAGCACCGTGGGGGCGCCTTCGGCGTGCATCCATTCACCGTAGACGTAGGGATGAACGCCAGGTAGCTCGAGCACCTCGACCCGCTCGAGGCCGATCCGCTTCATCCAGTCGGCCACGGCGGCGGCGCTGCGCTGCACCTCGGGGTCCGGCGGCGGGTGGGCGGACACGCTTGGGATCCGCGCGAGATCGCAGAGGGCTTGGATGGTGTCGGGAAGGTGGGCTTCCGCGTGTCGGAGTGCGGCGTCGAGCTTGGGCATGCGAGTCCTTCGGCCCCCCAAAAGGGCTCCCATCCTCGCACCGAAGCCCGATGGATGCACCACCTCCCCACGACTTTCGGCGGTGGTAGGGTGCAGTTTGGGTGAGACGTCCCATCGCCGCGCCCCACGTAGACCACCAGAGGAAGAACGATGAAGCACGAGAGACGCAGCCGCGCGAGGACTGGCCGGCCGATGCTGGCGCCCTGGATGAAGACCCTCGCCCTCGCGACCCCGTTCCTCGTCGCGGCGGTCGGCGCCGCTTGCTCGGGTGGGGCCGAGGCGCCGGATGGTGGGTTCGGCGCCGGCGGCGACCTGGGCGTCGGGGGGAGCGGCGGCGATGGCGGCCAGCTCCTCGGCCAGGGCGGCGGCTGCACGGCCGGGCAACCCTGCCCGGACGGGATCTGTGCGGAGGACGGCTCGTGCTGCGACCAGAGCGCGCTCTGCGGCGCGACCTGCTGCGACGGCGGCGACGTCTGCTCGTTCCAGGGATGCGTGACCCCCGGCGGCACCTGCGTCGACGCGACCGACTGCGGGGCGAACGAGTACTGTGAGTACGCCCTGGGCGACAACGAACCGGGCACGGGCGCCGGCGGCGGGTCGTGTATGGGCGGCGCCGAGCTCCTCGAGGGGAAGTGTCTGCCGAAGCCGCCCGAATGCGCCCCCAACGAGGATCCCGGCGACCCCCCGACATGCCTCGCGAAGTGTGAGTACAAGCCCCCGCCGGGGCAGTTCTCGCCCGACGTGAAGTTCTCCTGGGGCGATCTCACCGCCACCAACCACGACGTGATGATGGCGCCCATCGTCACCCAGCTCGACGACGACAACTGCGACGGGAAGGTCGACGAGCGCGACATCCCCGACATCGTCTTTCTCACCTTCGAGGGCAGCGACTACAACAACAACAGCGGCACCTCCGCCGACCTCCACGCGATCTCGATCGTCGGCGGGCAGGTCGTCGAGAAATGGGTCGTCTCGAGCACCACCGACGAGCCCGGCCGTTCGATCGCTTCGGGGGACATCCACCCGAGCCCCGGCAACGAGATCGTCGTCTGCGCCGAGGAGAACCGTGTGCGGGCCTATGACGCCGAGGGCGGGGTCCTCTGGACGAGCGAGCCGCTCGCCGTGGTCTGCTACATGCCGTCGATCGCGAACCTCGACCAGACCGGCAACGCCGAGGTGATCGTACGCGGTGCGGTGCTCGACGGGGAGACCGGCGCGGTGAAGACGCCCCTCGCGAACGGCCAGAACGTGGTCGTGAGCGACGTCACCGGCGACGGCCTCCTCGACATCGTCACCTCCACCCGCGTCTTCGACGCCGCGGGCAACGTCGTCGTCGACGCGTCCCCTTCGGGCGTGATCGGGACCCACCCGGCGGTGGGCGATCTCGACAACGACGGCACGCCGGAGATCGTCACCGTCCATTTCGACAGCCACACGCTCACCGTGTGGCACGTCGATCCGAACGCGCCCGGGGGCTACGAGGTGATCCGGCAGGGGATCGACATCAACGGCACCATCAGCCCGAACCCCTGCTGCCAGGCGAACCCGAACTCGGCCGGCTGCACCAAAGGGGGCGGGCCGCCGACCATCGCCGACTTCGACGGGGACGGCTTCCCCGACGTGGGCCTGGCGGGCGGCATCGGCTACGTGATGTTCTCGGGCCAGAAGCTCATGGACACCGCGGGCGTTGCCGGGCCCGACACGATCGCCTGGATCAAGCCCACGCAAGATTGCTCCTCGGCGCAAACTGGCAGCAGCGTCTTCGACTTCGACGGCGACGGCAGCGCCGAGGTCGTCTACGCCGACGAGGTCACCCTCCACATCTACTCCGGCGTCGACGGATCCGACCTCTTCGCCACCTGCAACACCTCGGGCACGCTCGTCGAGTATCCGCTCGTCGCCGATGTGGACAGCGACGGGCACGCCGACATCGTCGTGGCGTCGAATCGCTACTCGAGCCTGAGCTGCGGGGGCACGAAGACGACCGGGATCCGCATCTTCGGCGACACGATGGGCAAGTGGGTGCGCACCCGCCGCATCTGGAACCAGCACGCCTACCACGTGACCAACGTCGAGGAGAGCGGCGCGATCCCGCTCGTCGAGGCGCCGAACCACCTCGCCCCGGGGCTCAACAATTTCCGGCAGAACGTGCAGCCGCTCGGCGAGTTCTCGGCGCCCGATCTCGTGGTCGACGTGTTCCCCCTCTGCGCTGCGGAGTACGCGATCGTGGCGCGGGTGCGCAACGTGGGCTCGGCCTCCGTGCCGCCCGGGGTCGTGGTGGGCTTCTACCTCGGCGAGCCGGGCAACGGCGGCGTGAAGATCGGCGAGAAGGTGACGACGCAGACGCTCTACTCGCTCGGGAGCGAAGAGGTGCACCTGGTCACCGGGTCGCTCCCGAACGGGATGCTCTACGCGGTCGTCGACGACGGCATGCCGCCCCATCCCTGGCACGAGTGCCGCGTCGACAACAACGTCGGCGGCCCGACCGATCCCGCCTGCGGGCCGCTGTAGTGGCCCGTGGTCAGTCGCGGTAGCGGCAGATCGTGTCGTCGACCTCGCAGCGCTGGCCGGGGCCGCACTCGCCGTCGTTGCTGCACGCGAAGAAACAGAACCCGTCGTGGCAGCGCATGCCGAACGGGCAGCCCGTGTTCCCGCCGCAGAGATAGGTGCAGGTGCCCCCGCCGCAGTGGCCGGTCAGGCAGCAGACGCCTTCGTCGCAGTCGTCCTCGAAGGCGCAGAGGCCACCGATGTCGCCCGCGCACTGGTTGGGCGCGTTGCGGCAGAGCGGGTCGACCTCGTACTCGCCGTCCCAGGAGTCGCCGCCGCCACCACAGGTCGCCACGGCGAAGATCGAGATGAGAAGCCCAGGGAGTAGGTGCCAAGGACGTCGCTTCATGCGCTCGCCTCCTTCTTGGCCCGCATCATTCCACGTTGGGCCGAGAACACCAACCCGCTCGCCGCCACGCCTTCTATGATCCGCCCGTCCATGACCGAGCGCCTCCACTACGATCCTCTACGCCTGTCTCTCGAAGCCACCGTCGTCGGCCACGCGCGCCACGGCGACCGCCCGAGCCTGCTGCTCGATCGCACCGTCTTCTACCCCGAGAGCGGTGGCCAGATGGCCGACCACGGGACGATCGGCGAGGCGCGGGTCGTCGACGTCCAGCTCGACGACGTCGGCTGCCTGCACCACCTGGTGGAGGGCGCGCTGGCGCCGGTAGGCGCGCGCGTCGCCACCGAGGTCGACGCGCCACGGCGACGTCAGCACATGGCGCTCCACACCGCGCAACACGCCCTCTCGCGGGCGCTGCTCGACGCCTTCGACGCGGTCACGATCTCGAGTCGCCTCGGCGAGACCGCCTGCACCATCGACGTCGACAAGCCCGGCCTCACCTTGGCGGCGCTCGGCGCTGTCGAGGATCGGGTCAACCGGCTGGTCGACGAGGACCGGCCGGTGCAGCAGTTCTTCCCCGACGACGACGAGCTCGAGCGCCTCGCCCTCCGCAAGCCGCCTCCCGACACCGACCGGGTGCGGGTCGTCGTCGTCGAGGGCTTCGACGCGACCCCTTGCGGCGGGACCCACGTGACCCACACCGCGCAGATCGAGGTCGTCTGGGTACAGAGCGTGGAGCGCTACAAGGGGGGCTCACGCATCACCTTCACGGCGGGGCCGCGCGCGCGCCGGGCGCTGCGCGTCGAGGCCGACCGCCTGCGGGAGACGGCCTCGCGCCTCCGGTGCGCGCCGCCCGAGGTCTCGCGGATCGTCGACGGCCTGCACGAGAAGCTCGCGGCGGCGCAGAACGAGAGCGGGCGGTTGCGGGCGCGTCTCGCGACGCTCTGGGCCGAGCGGCTCGCTGGACCGACGGAGATCGTGGCCACGGTGACGGAGGCCGACGCCGCGCTCCTCCAGCTCGTGGCCGAGCGGCTGCTCGGCGACGCAGAGCTCGTCGCGCTCGCCGCACCAGCGCCCGAGGGGACCGACGTGATCGTGGCCAAGCGCGCCGGCGCCGTCGACTGCGGTGGGCTCCTGCGCCGGATCGCGGCGGCCGCGGGCGGCCGGGGCGGG
>CAZYSW010000519.1:0-4409 GCA_964650105.1 uncultured Nannocystaceae bacterium | reverse complement strand
TCCGACTGAACCACGCGCCCCTGAGCGTTGCCGGTGAGCATGAGGCCGCTTCCCGCGCTGTGGTGGAGGCGACTGCCACGGATCTCCACCACGCTCGTCGCTTCGGCGTAGACGCAGCTGCCGTTCGGGGTGTCGCGCACCTCCGAGCCGAGGAGGCGAAGCACGCCGTCGCCTACGACCTTGGCCGCCGCCTCGCCCGATCGGGAGAGCTCGCATTCGACGAGCGTCACTGGGGCGCTTGCCACGACGTTGCTCTTGCCGTGCCCGTGAATGCGACAGGAAATCGCTTGGACGTCCGCTCCGTTGTATGCGCCGAGGCCGAGGCCGTGCCCATCGGCCAGCGTACAGTCGTCGAGTCGCGCCTTCGTGTCACTTCCGGCGACTTGAACGTTGATCACGGCCGCGCGCGCGATCTTGCAACGCTCGGCGACGAAGCTGCCTTGGTCGACCTGGATCGTCACGTTGTCGAGTCCTTCGACCTCACAGTCGCAAAGACGAGTGCTTCCATTGTGCTGAAGGATTCCGATCGACGCGGCCTCGAAGCGGCATCTCGTTGCCTGGACGTGGCCGCCGTCGATCGTGACCGCATATCGGCCGCTTCCGGGCCGGCGCCGCCTCGCGCGCAACGTGAGGTTCTCCAAGATCAGGGTGCCGCCGGCCACCGAGAGGCAGGGGGCGTCGTCGCGGCTCTCGATGATGACGCCCGCGCCTTCTCCCACGATCTCGAGGAACGCGGACGCGGGGACATTGCCGCCGTGGTGGCGGCCCGGTGACAAGGCCAGACGGTCTCCCGGTGAGGCATCTCGTAGGGCCACGGCGAGCGTCGATGTGGCGCCTCGACCGTCGGGGGTGACCTTCCAGGTCCTCGGGGGTGGGAGCGCCAGCGGGGCCGGTGGCTCGTCGCACAGCTTCCAGGGCACATGGGACCATGGGCCGCTGGTCAACAGCTGAGCATAGGCCCGGGAGAACGGGGTGTTCAGGCGTTCGGTCCGCGCGTGGGCGCTCGCGTTCTCGGGGTCGAGGCCCGCCTCCCACTCACCGAGGTGGCGGGCGTATGCGTCGCCAAACTCCTCCCAGCTTTCGAACCGGTGGCGCAGCAGGCGGGCCGCGCGGAGCATCCACGACCACGCCTCTTCACGTTCGATGAGGCAGGCAACGTGTGCGGTGCCCGCGACGAAGGCCGCGCGACCCAGGTCCCAGGCCACATCCGCGTCAGGTCCGTCGCTCTCGAGGAGTGAGGTGGCATTCGCCACGAGGTCCTCCAGGGTGGAGAGTGCCTCTCTCGACGTGTATATGTCCCACCAATAGCGCAGCACGTGATGCGCGGCCGCCGTGCCGACGACGGGGCGCGCACCACCGAGCAGATCGAGGCACGCGCCGTTCTGCGTCAAGAGCTGGCCGGCGGACGCGAGGACCGCACGCTGCGCATTCGTGCCCAGGTTGTCTGGGGGCGTGTACGCCAGCGCCCGCGCGCCAGCTTCTCGGCGGCGCTTCGCGACCACGTTGTGCACCCACTCGCGGAGCGTGTCACCCCCGCTGAAAGCCGTGACCTCGGGCGCGCCGTCTTCTGCGAAATACAGGCGACCATCCGCGAGGTCGTAGGTGACCAGTCCACGAGGGTAGGCGAGGAGCGGGAGGTGGGTCGAGGGCAGGGGAGGAAGCCGCGTGGGATCGACCTGTGCGTCCACCACTCGCTCCAAGATCTCGTCGAGCGACATCGCGACGAACGTCTTTCCCGGTTCGAGCCCTCCGTAGTTCGGCTCCGGAGCGGACTGGCCGTCGTGCCACGAGAACCAGACCGCGAGATCGGACGGGAGCTCCATCGCCACATGCGCCGCGAGCTTGGCGAGGGATGCTGGCGAAGCCCCCGGGCGGAGCTTGAACCGCTCGCTGCCAGCATCGGCCAGCAAGACGTCGAGCTCGGACAGGAGGGCTCCGAGCGGCGGCGCGGGCGGCGGCTGGGAAACCTGAGGCGGCACCCCCGGGAGCGCCGGATCGGCCGCCAGCCACTCCAGCGCCCGCTGGAACCAACGCCCATCTTCGCGCAGCTGCTCGAGGGTTCCATGCCGCAGCGCGCCGCCGTCGAGAACGCGCCCGGCGCCCTCCAGAACTACCTGCAGGCTCCAGGCCTCGACGTCGATCCCCTCCGCCAAGAGAGCATTGCGCCACGCATCGGGCGGCTGGCGAACGAGGGTCGCGATGGCGTCCGCGGACGCTGCGTCACCCGAGGTTGGCGTGAAGATCTCCACGCCGGGACCCCCGATCGCGGCTCCTTCGTCGGCCCAGATCTGGCCCGACACGACCACGACCGCCGGCTCCGCGGCGGAGGCCACGCGGCTGCGGAGAACGAGGGCCGTGCCGCCCTCGACCTTGAGCGCCACGTCACCCGTCTCGACGGTCGCGTCGTGGATCCCGAGCCAACCGTCGCCCAGGAAGACGGCAAGGGCGGGCGTCGAGAGACGTCCGCCGTCGATCCTACATTGGCCCCCATACTGAACCTGGACGCCGACGACGCTCGCGTTGGTGAAGCTGCAGCGCTCGGCGAGGAGGGTGCCGCGCTTGTCCGCCTGGGCACTGGCGGCCCCTCCCTCGATGGTGGCATCCGCGATCCGCAAGACACCTCGGTCGCGCGCGATGACCCCGCTCCGATTCTCCGTGAAGTGGCCGCCCTTCACGACCAAGAGCGCGCCGTGTCCGACGGCCGCACCCGCCCCGGCGCATCGCTCGAACACGCAATCCACGAGCACGCCGAGGGCAGTATCGGCGTTGCCGGCTCGCTCCGCGAACACGCCACTTCCCGAATGGCTCCCGCGAAACGTACAGCGCTCGGCGACCAGCGGCTCGGGCCGATCCTGAGTCTGCTCATTGAGGAAGAGGCACGGATACGCGCTCCCCTCGAAGACGCAGTCGCGGAGCCTCCCGCCCCGGCCCGACTTCGCATGAAGGCCGCGGTGACCCCCAGTCACGCGGCAGCCCACGAGCTCGACGTCTCGTCCGCGCTCGACGATGATCGCGTCCTTGTCGAGCCCCGCGACCACCTCGACGTGCTCGGCCCGCAAGCCCGACGCGCCGCGCTGCGCGATCGCGACGCCCGTCTCGGTGACGATGCGTACCCGCTCGAGGTCGGCCCGCGACGCGTGATGGAGCTCCACACTCAACGACTCCACGCTCTCGATCGCGCAGTCCTCGGCGACCAGCGACGACCGCCCGCGGGCCACCACGCCCCGGCTCCCCCCGCGAACGACGACCTCGCGCATCTCGACCCGCCCCGCATCGAGCGCCACCCCGGTGCCCCCGGCTGCTGGCTCGATCGTGATCCCCTCGAGCGAGAGCGTTCCCGCGGAGACGACGAAGAGGGGCGCCTCCTCGGGCCCCGCGAGCACCACCCCGTCTTCCCCGACCAGGCGCAAGTCGGCGGTGACCGTCGTGGTGGGCAGCGTGTACCGCCCTGCGGTCAGCCGAATCGTCCGATCTTTCGCGGACTTCGCAAGAGTGCTCGCGATCACTTCGTGAAGCTCTCGTTCGTCTCCGGTTTGGCTCATCGTTCTCTCTCCTCCGTTCGTACCAACGAGGAACGCGCCGCGCCGTGCGCCGCGTCATGCCACCTCATCGGATCGGCCCCACCGCGAGTTTCCCGATTTCGCGCCCGAGCAGGATTTTGTCGCTCGACGAAGCCGTAGCGGGGGACGGGAGCGCGTGTGGAGCGAGCGCGATGCGGTGGACGAAGCGCGACGTCGGGTGGGGTAGAGACTTGCCAGTTGAAGTGTTGCCGCCGGGGCCGCCCCGCGGCAGAACAGGCCCTGCACCAGTTCCCACGCCCGAACGCAGCGATGCGTCGCTCGGATTGACCATGATCGGCACGGAAATCGCCATCGTGTGGCGCGGCAGGCGATATGCGCTCGTGCAAAGCCCCACAGCTCACCGTTTGGTGCCACTCGGCGAGGCCACGTGGATTCTCGAGGACGCCCTTCGGTCGAGCCTTGCCTTCCAAGGAGCCCTCGAGGACATTCCAGCCGTGCGGCAGCGCATCGCACAGCGCCGCGCATCGTCATCGACCCAGGCGGCGCGCGATCTGCTCCGCGAGGGCACGCTCGTCGTGGTCACGCGCTTCCCCTGGGCGGCTGCCGGTGGCAGCGCGGGCGACGGCGAAGTCGGCGCGTCTCCGGCCTCGCAAGGACGCCGGAGTGGCACAAGAACCCTTGGTTCACCCACGTTGCTGCGCCGCTTCCTTATTATCCAACACTTCCGGACAACTACAAGGCGGGATACTGGCACCAGTTCGCCATCTTCGGCGGCATGCCGCAGCCGGTGCTCCCTCCCGGCGTGGCCGTTACCTATCTCCAGCAGTTTCTCGTGGACTCGGGGTTCCCATGATTCGCAGCAGCGTCGCGACGGTCCTCACCGTAGTG
>CAZYSW010000518.1:0-4417 GCA_964650105.1 uncultured Nannocystaceae bacterium | reverse complement strand
GGCTCGAGCGCATCGAGCAACCGCTCCACCTCCAGGGTGAGCGACGCTTCGAGCCCGCGTTCGGACGCCGCGATCAGAAACGGGCGCGTGGGCTCGCCCAAAAGCAGCAAGGTCCGCAGCACGGGGCGCCGAAGCGCCGGCTCGCGCAGGCGGGCGATCAGTCCTTCGATCAGCTCGCGTTCGGGGTCCGGCCGGACCCCGATCGCATCGGCGACCTGCGTCGCCTGCATGCCGTTCGGGGGATCGTCGAGGCGGGTGAGCAACTGCTCGACGACCTCCGTGCCGGGCAACTGGGCCAGGGCGTCCAAGATGGCCGCCGCCACGTGGGCCTCGTTCGGTCCGTCGAGGGCGCGGACGAGCGCAGGCACGGCTCGAGCGTCGCGGTGGAGCGCCAGCGCACGCGCTGCCGCGGCGCGGACGGCCGGCTCGGGATCCTCGAGCAGCCGCGCCAGCGCGAGCGTCCCGCCTCCCGGTCCGTACAACCCCAGGGTTTCGACCACACGCAGCCGAACGCTGGAGGCAGGATCGGAGAGCTTGGCCAGCAGGGCCTTGCGCGCCTCCGCGCGCGACTTGGGGGGGAGGGGAGACCAGCCCAGGTACTGCGCGGCCTGGGCCCGAATCTGTTCGTTGGGATCCCGCAACGCCCCGAGCAAGATGACCACCCGCGTCGGATCCGGATCCAGCGCCAGCACCTTGAGGGCGAGCCCGCGTAGTTGCGGTTCGCGAGACTGCGACCACAGGCTCGCCGCCGCCGAGACGCATGCGGTGATTCGGCGACGGTAGCAGACTTCCAGCGCTGCCTCGCGAACCTGCGCCGAAGGATCGTCGAGGGCACCCACGATCGGATCGACGATGAGTTCGGTCGGAAACTGCTCGAGATCCTCGACCGCACGTCGACGCTCGGTCTCGGGGACCGGTCGAGCGACGACCTCGCGTAGCGGCGAGGCGACGCGATCGACCTCGGTCGGCCACGTGGGCCATCGCTCACCTCCCGAGAACGCCGACGACAGGGCCAGCGCCCCGACCGCCACGCAGAGCGTCTGCACGAGCCGCACCCTACCACCGGCCCGGGGCCTTCGAAGCTCTCGTGGACCGGGGGCCCAAGCCAAGGCTTGGCGGCGGGATCTGATAGATTGGTGCTGCGTGAGCCTGCGGTTCATTTCGATTTCATCCCGCCGTACGCATACCTCGCGTGGCAGCGCATCCATGAAATCGGGAAGCGGCAGGCGATCGGGATCGAGCCGGTCCCCGTGTCGTTGGCCGCCTTGCTCGACGCCCACGGTCAGCTCGGGCCGGCGGAGATCCCGGCCAAGCGGGCCTACACGTTCAAGCACGTCCTGCGCCTGGCCCACGACCAGGGCGTCGTCCTCCAGCCTCCGCCCGCGCATCCGTTCAATCCGCTGCTCGGGCTCCGCATCGCCGGCCTGTCGCTCGAGGCGCCGCTGCGGCACCGCGTCATCGATGCGCTGTATCGGGCGACCTGGGAAAGTGGACTGGGCATCACCGACCCGGACGTCGTGACGCGGATTCTCGACGCCATCGGTGCTCCGGGAGGCGCGCTGGTCGAGCAGGCGCAGCGCACCGAGAGCAAGGCGGCGCTTCGTCGACGAACGGACGACGCCATCGCACGTGGGGTGTTCGGCGTCCCCACCATGGAGGTCGACGGCGAGCTGTTTTGGGGACAAGACGCCTTGCCGCATCTCGAGCGGTTCTTGGAGGGAGGCGACCCCGTCCCGGCGGATTGGGATCGTCGGTGGGGTGCGCTACCGGCCCAGGCTCAACGCCGGCGCGTCCGCTGATCGCTGGCGTCTTGGGGGTGTCGTTCGAGGCGCTGGAGGTCCTCGTCCCCGGGAAAGCGCCGCCGCGCCTTGCGGAGCGCCTCGCGGGCCTCGTCGATCCGACCCAGATCCCGCAGCACGACCACGTGCGTGTAGTGGACGTCCGCCCGCTCGTGACCCACCAGAGCCACGGCCTGGCGACTGTGCTCGAGCGCATCGGGGAGGTCTCCCATCCCGTGCGCCAACAAGGCGAGCGCCTGGTGGACGAGGGCGGGGCGGGGGTGCACGGGCAAAAGGCCGCGATAGGCCGTGCGCGCCTCCGCGAAACGACCCGTGGCCACCAAGAACGCGGCCTCCGCCTCGGCGAGCGGGAGGTCGTCGGGATGGCGACGCCGACCGTCCGCGAAGGCCTGTCGGGCCACGTCGACACGGCGGGCCTCGACCGCCAGGACCGCGAGATTCGTGTAGGCCGCGGCTTCGCCCCCGCTGCGCTCGACGGCTTCGCGCGCGGCGTTCAGCGCCGCGTCGTCGTCGCCCAAGCGCAGCAGCAAGATCGCCACCTCCTCGAGCTCGCGCGGACGCTCGGCTCTCGCAGCGACGAAGTGCGCGTCCGATCGCGCGCCGACACGATCGCCCTGACCCATCCGGATCTGGGCCCGCAAAAGGACCGCCCCCGGGGTCTCGCCGAGCAGCTCGATGGCGCGAGCGATCGCGAGGCGGGCCTCGGGCAGGGCTCCGTCTCGAAAGTGGGCGCGCGCCAGATCGCTCCACAACGTTCCGTCGTCGGGGGCCTTTCGCGTGGCCTCGACCAGTTGGCGGCGCGCTTCGGGGTAGTCGCCGCGAACCAGCGCCTGGCGGCCCCGTTCGGCTGCAGATGCGTGGCTGCATCCGGCGCAGAGCAGGGCGGCGAACGCCAGGCGCCTCAACCCGGTGGCGACTTCGTCCACAGCAGCCATCCCGCCACCGAGAAGACGGTCATGGTGATCAGCACCAAGAGCAGGGTGCTCCACGATCGCCGGCGCCCCGAGAGCTCTGCCGCCATCGCGGGGGCCCGAACCTCCGCGCGACGACCCGCGACGGGGAGGAGCTCCATTCGGTGGGGATCCCGATGCTTTTCGATCAGCTCGCGCAGCGCCGGGACGTCGGCGACGAGTCGTTCTTCGGATGTTGCACGATGGCGAATGCGATCGGCTCCGGTCAGCTTGCCGGCACGGATCTGAGCCGCGAGATCGAACATGCTGTAGGGCCCCTGATCGACCCCACCCTTGACGATGATGAAGGCCGGCCGTTGGTCGGCGATGTCTTGGGACTCGGGGGCTCCCCCCCAACCGCCTCGCACGCTGGCGGGGGCCACCAGCCCGCCGTCGCGGGCCCGGTCGAGCGCGTGCTCGACCTTCGGCGAGAACGAGCTGAAGAACGTCCCGCTTTGCGAGGGTCCTTCTCGCGCCGCGTGCTCCTGGCCGGGCACCGCTTCTTTTTGCCCGTCGAGCGTCTCGAGCCGTGACGCAGCAGCGTCGTAGTCGTCGAGCTCCAGCCCGAGCGACAGCGCCTGCAAGGTCGCCGCGACCGGTTCGGGGACCGGGGCGGGTGGTGGTTTCTTGGGCGGGGGCTTGCGCGGTCGCGCCGACGCCGCTGGCGGAGGTGGGGGCTCGCCGGAGGCCCCTGCAGCCTCGTCGCCCGCGTCCACGTCCATGTCGGTCGCGCTTTGGTCGACGAACCGCAGGTCGGCCTCGGCGAAGTCGGCCTCGTTGACGCGACGCATCGCCGCGTCGAGATCCTGCATGCCCGGACTGACGGGCCGATCTGCGGTGGGGGCCGGGGGCGCACCGAGGGGGGGTCGGGCCGCTTGGGGATCTTCGGCGCCCGGCGGCGGAGGATAGGGAGGATACCCCGCAGGCGCCGGATAGCCGTACGGCGGAGGCCAGCCGTAGCCGGGCGGATAGCCGGGCGGCGGAGGATAAGCACCCCACGGATATCCCGCCGGCGGCGGGCCGTACGGGTAGCCCGGTGGGGGGACGGGCATGCCCGGCGGCGCGGCGGGGTCGGGCTGACCCATCCCGTCTCGTCGCTCCACGCCCGGCGTCGCCGGGGCGGCTTGCCTCGCCGGCGACGGCCCCGACGGATGCTCGGGAACCGCGCGTCGCGGAGGCGTCGCGGGCTCCGCCGACGTGCCGCCGCGTACGGCTTCGCTGAGCTCCGACTTGAAGGTCATGATGTCGGGCGGGCGCGCCACGAACGACGGCGCCGTCGCGCGCTCGAGACAGACCAGGAGGTCTCGATGCTGGCGCAACCCCTCGATCTCGTCGAGCGGTTGACCGGCCTCCGACAACGCCATGCCGGTCAAGAGCTCGATGAACAGCGCGGCCGTCCCGAAGACATCCGTACCCGGTGTCAGCTTGGGGGGATCCTCGAGCTGCTCGGGCGCGACGTTGGGAAGTAGCCCCGCCTCGCGAAAGCGCGCGAAGCCTCGCGTGCGCGGGAGCGTGGAGCCCAGCCCTGCCGCCCCCAAAAAGACGCGTCCGCTGTTGGACACCAGCACGGTGTCGGCGGTGACGTAGCCGTGAATGATCTCGGCGTGCAGGGCTGCGAGCGCGTTGCAGACATGTGCCGTCAAGGTGTAGGCGGTCTCCGGATCGATG
>CAZYSW010000517.1:0-4432 GCA_964650105.1 uncultured Nannocystaceae bacterium | reverse complement strand
CCACGATCGTCGCAGCCCCGGTGATCGCCGTGTAGTCGGTTGCCAGGACGTGCGTGGGAAAGAGCAGCGTGGCGTCGTTCGAGTACACCGGGGAGGTATTGTCGAGCGGTTGGAACTGGTACGCGACGATCGGCACGTCGCTCTCGATCCGGTACGCTTGCCCGTCGCTGGACGTCGTGCCAGGGCTGATCGAGAGGGGATCGAGGGCGAATACCCGCATGGTGTCGACCGGCACGGGTCCGCCGTCCACGGGCGTGTCGCCGTCGCCCACGTAGATCGAGACGTTGGCGATGGCGTCGGAGGCCGTGTTGGTGACGACCACGGCAAACTGCTGATCATGGGGCGTGACGTCGATGGAAAACGGGGGAACCACGGACACGTTGGGGAGATCGACGGCCCAAAACTCGCAGCCCTGGTTGGTGGAGAACTGCTCGATGCTCGAGCAATCGGCGGCCTGGCCCCCGAGGTCCGGCTCGGGACCGAGGTCGAGCTTCACACCGGCCTCGTCTTCGCCGTCGTCCGACGACGTCGGGGCACCGCTCGTCGATGACGGGGAGCCGGAGCCCGGTGAGCTGTCGGTGGCCGTATCGACCACGACGTCCTGGCGTGGCTCCGAACCACAACCAGCCATCACCACGATCGCCGCCAACCGAGCACCGCGCCGTCGCATGCCGGCACGATAGCGCGCCAGTCCCCCGGGTTGGGGACGAGCGGCCCCCGGCCCCTTCTGCCGAGCACGGGCCTCCCGAGGCGGATGTCGCGGAGGGCGCGCGGGCTGGTACGTTGGGTGGGATGCGACACCGCAATCGACGGATCGCCGCCTTGTCGTTGTGTGGGGTGCTCGGGCTGGTGGACTGTTCGCGGCTGGACGCACGGGGAACTCCGGCTGCTCGCCTCGATCGCCTGCGGAGTTGGGGGGAAGCGCAGCGCCCGGAGATGGTGCGGACGTTGGCGACGTTGGTCGGGTACCCCTCGGTTTCCGAGCGACCGGAGGGTGTCGAGGCGCTCGCCGAGCATCTGCGCGCCGCGTTCGAGCAGCGGGGGTTCGAGGTGCACGACGTGGCCGCCGGCGGGCCACCGCTTCTGTTGGCGATCGGCGGCAACGCGAAGGCCGAATCGACGATCATGTTCTACGCCCACTACGACGGTCAGAACGTCGACGCGTCGGACTGGAAGGCGTGCGAGCCCTTCGAGCCGTCGCTGCTGACGGGACCTCCCGGGAGCGCGGGTGTCGAGCGGGTCGGGCTGGACCACGGCGACATGCAGCCCGATTGGCGGTTGTGTGGACGCGGCGCGGCGGACGACAAGGGGCCCATCGCGGTGATGCTCGCCGTGTTCGAGGGGATCGAGGCGCTGCGCCTCGATCCCCTGCCGGTGCGCGTGAAGATCCTGCTCGACGGCGAGGAGGAGTCGGGCTCTCCGCACCTGGGTGCAGCGCTGGCCGACCCGCAACATCGCGAGCTCTTGGCCGCCGACGTGGTCGTGTCTTTGGACGGCCCGGTGTATCCGACCGGCGCGGCCACGATGACGTACGGGGTACGAGGGATCCTGGGGCTGGAGCTCACGACCTTCGGAGCGACGGCGGCCCTGCACAGCGGGCACTACGGGAACTGGGCCCCCAATCCTGCGCTGGAGCTGTCTTGGGTCCTGGCATCGATCAAAGACCCCTTCTCCGGCGAGGTGAAGATCGACGGGTTCTACGACTGCCGGGCTCCTCTGGGGCCGCTCGAGCGCGAGTCTCTGGCGCGCATTCCCGGCGTGGAGGCGCAGCTTCGTGATCGATGGGCGATCGGGCGCGTCGAGCCACAGTGGCCGCTCAACGAGGCCGTCACCTATCCGTCCTTCAACGTCCGGGGGATACGAGCGGGGGCGGTGGGCGCGGAAGCCACCACCTCGATCCCCGACCTGGCGACCGCTGCGGTCGACATCCGGCTGGTCGAGGGGTGCACCGGCGACCGGATGTTCGCGCTGTTGCGCGAACACCTGTCGGGCCTGGGGTATCACGTGGTGTCGGAGGCGCCCACCGAGGCCGAGCGTCGTCGGCATCCGCGGTTGATCCAGCTCGTTCTACACCCGGGTGGATACGACGCCGTTCGAACGCCGTTGGATGCTCCGGTCGCACGACACATGCGCGCTGCGGTCGCGCGCGTGGCCGGAGAGGAGCTCGTCGAGCTGCCAACCATGGGCGGAAGCCTGCCGTTCTACCTGTTCGAGCAGCATCTCGGGATCCCGCTCGTCGCGCTCCCCCTGGTCAACCACGACAACAACCAGCACGCCGCCGACGAGAACGTCCGCTTGGGGAACCTGTGGCGCGGCTTCGACATCCTCGCCGCCGTCGTGCTCACCTACGGGACGCTGTGACGGGCGCCTCCGAAGCAGCGCCGTCCGTGCCCGCAACCGATCTCCGACATCGGCATCTCCGACGTTGCGCGCGCGCCCTCGACGGCACTCTCCATGGCTGAGCGCGCAAGGCCGGGCGAGTCGGCTACGCGCTGGCGTAGCGGGTCGCGCGAGCCTTTCCGGTGAATCGCACGCGACCGTCTTCGATCAACCTGTTCACGGCTGCCCGAAACTGGATGGGTGTGCCCCCCACCTGGGACCTGACCTCGGCGGCGGACGTCCAATCCCCGGCCTTCGCGATCGCTTCCAGGACTGCAGCCTGATAGGCCTCGCGTCCGGCCACGGTTCTCGTGTCGACACCGTTGCTCCGGGCCGGGCGCGACGCCACGCCGTTCTTGGGCGGACGCTCGCGACGGTCCGCGGGGGCCCCCGCGAAGGCGAACGCAACGAGGTCTTCGACGGTGCGGTTGGTCCGCGCAGCGAGGTCGGCGAGCGTCAGGTTTCCGACGAGCGTTTCGAGGGCATTCGGCATGGCATCGAGGCTAACGCAATGAATGTTCATTGTGAACACCGCCGAGTGTCGCTCGATCGTTCCTACGGCTCGGTGTCGGTCGTCGCATCGTGGCGAGCACCGGATACGACTCGATCGGCGGGAGATTCTATGGCCTCCGCGTCCGCGGCAACGGGTCGAATGGAAGGCGGATCCGTCCAGCACCGCGGCAGCTCGATCCCCGGCACCATTTTCCGCCGACGACTGCGTGAAAAGCCCGCGTGAGCACGCGAAAGGTCCGCACCGGGCCTTTCGGCCCTCCCCCCCCGGACGAAGGTGGTTTCCGCCTCGCTCCGAGACTCTGATTGCCAAATGTGCATGACACGTTGCGAAGATTGCATGTGCGGAGATTGCGTGCTGGAGACGGCCAGGTCGTGAGCCATCCGTCGGCTCGATCGAGGCGGGTGCAGGACGCCAACATCCCTGGCGACCGGCCGCACATCCCATCGGCCACGAGCGCCCCGGTCCCGGCCGCGCCTGAACGCCCGTGCGCCCCCCTTTGCTGGCCGCAATCGGCGATGTACGGCATCCGGCCGCCGGTCGATGCCCTGTCGGCCAAGGTGCGGACCAAGGACGACGCCCGCTCGTCGCCATCTCGGCGGCGCCACTCCGCCGCCTTCGCGTAACACGTTCAGTCGCGGTCGTCGGCCGCGAGGTGGCGAGTGCCTTCACACCAGATGCTTGGTTCCCCGAGGCAACGGACCCGCGCGGTCGGCATCGAACTTCAGGCCACACGAGCCGCACTTGCCCCCTCCGAAGTTCACCATCCGCGAACTTCAACCGACACAAACAGCGTTTGTACACCTCGAAGTTCACGATCTGCGAACTTCAGACCACACGAGCCGCACTTGTCCCCTCCGAAGTTCACCATCCGTGGTATCCCGTGAATCTTCCGCGTCGTGACTCGGAACCAAGCCTCGGGTAGGCCGGGGATCGATGCCGAGCAAGGTGTTGGAGCGGGAGGATTGGCTCGAGCAGGCCAGGGCGTGGAAGAAGCGCGGGCTGTCGTGCGCAGAGTACCCGAGGAACCAAAGGCTGAAACCATCGACGCTGGCGCGGTGGGCCTCGAAGCTGCGTGGGATGGCGGAGGCGATCCCAGAAGGAAAGACGACGAGGACGCGCGGGAAGGTCCGAGCGACGACAGGGCGGGCCGAAGTTGGCGCGGGCCCTCTGTGCCAACAAGTTTGGTACCCACCCTCCCCGAACAATTTCGTGTAGAGGGCGAGCGAGCAACGACCGAAAGATGGCCGCAGCCCCGAACCCGGCAAGATCTTCGATGACAGGCGGAGCCCCTCCGCCCCGAAAAGCGCCCGAGCGTGCGCGGGCGTGCCGTGCGCTTCGACCACGGGCCCATCGGGGGTTCACCTCCATGGAGCGGCTGCGTTCACCAGTGCGCGTCAGCGCGTCTCGTGGCCGGCGAGCGGGGATGGGAACGGGGCCGTGCCGATGGCCGGCTGGGCGAGAAGAGTGGTGAAGAATTGCCGAGCCGGGCCGACGGGTCGTCGGGACGGGGGGTCGGGGTGGGTGGCTCGGGGGGTTGGG
>CAZYSW010000516.1:0-4436 GCA_964650105.1 uncultured Nannocystaceae bacterium | reverse complement strand
GGTGAGATGGTGCAGCCCCACGTGTTCGGCGTCGGTGAACGACATGGCCATGAGGGCCAGCGCGTCGATGAGGACCACGCTGATCACGGTGCGCTCCGCGATCATGAAGCGCGGCAGGGCCCTCACGACCGTTGCCCCGGCTTCGAGGTGCCTTCCCCGATGCATCTCGCCAAGCGCCCGGGACGACCGGGGGCGTGACCCGCCCGCGAAGGTTCCGCCACGAGCCGAACCTTCGCGCCCCCCGCGCTGGACGTCAACGCCACATCTTCGCGGTCACGCGTGGAGCGATCGGATGTAGTCGCCGTGATCGGGGAGCGTCGCGAGGAGCCGCTCCGTCTGCGCGCGGACGCGGGCGAAGTGTCGCTCGGCCGGTCGGGGGTCGAGGTGATCGAGGATCGGACTCGACCGCTCCGGAAGGACGCCCATTCCCGTGAGCACGCTCGTGATCGAGTTGCCGCGGAAGATGTAGACCCTCTCGGTCTCGTCGGGGAGGAGGCCCCTTCGATAGTCTTCGAGCAGTGCGCGGAGCGATGCCGGGACCTCGACCTCGTGGCGAATCGCGCGCCAGTAGGGCGTGTCGTCTCGTCGGGTGGTGCAGAAGTGAAGCGCCACGAAGTCGCGGATCTGTTCGAACATCTCGAGCACCGACGCGTTGTAGCGCGCGATCGTCGCCTCCGAGAACGTGCGATCCGGGAAGAGCGCGACGAGCTTCGCGAGCTGGTACTCGGTGAGCAGGATGGACGTCGACTCGAGCGGCTCGATGAACGCCCCCGCGAGGCCGACGGCGACGCAGTTCTTGACCCAAAGATTGCGACAAGCGCCGACGCGGATGTCGATGTGATTCATCTCGAGGTCGCTCGCGGCGGGGCCGAGTTGGCGACGCAGCTCCTCCTCAGCCTGATCTGGCGTCGCGAACCGACTGGAGTAGACGTAACCGCAGCCGTTGCGGTGAAAGAGGGGTATCGTCCACATCCAGCCGGCGGAGAGCGCCTTCGCCGTCGTGTACGGGCGGAGCTTGCGCTCCGACGGGGGGCGCGGCGCTTGCGCGGCGACGGCCCGGTCGTTGATGAGATAGCGGGCGTGGCTCACGAAGGGCTCGTTCAGGGTCTGGTTGATCAGGAGACCCTTGAACCCGGTGCAATCGAGGAACAGGTCCGCGGCGAGGCGCTGACCGTCTCTCGTGGTCACGCTGCGCACCCACCCGCGATCGTCGAGGTCCGCGTTCGCCACATGCGCCACCACGTGGGTCACGCCGCGCTCGACGCAGAGCTCGCGAAGGTACCCGGCGAGGAGCGCCGCGTCCATGTGGTAGGCGTAGCTCAGCGCGTCTTCGGACCTCTCGGGGACGCCGAATCGCGCGGCGTCGCATAGCGCCGGCACCGCGGAGGCTTCGTAGGCGTAGCGGTAGCTCGGGTCGGCCGCGGCGCGCTGCATTCCGTACTGCGCGCTCGAGAAACCCTCGCCGACCGCTGGGAAGAAGGCGTGGGCGAAAGGGGAGATCGTCGGCTCTGGCCGGGGAAAGAACGGATGGTAGTAGGCATGGCCGCCCTCGCTTGGCGGCACCGCCCAGTCTTCGAAACGCACCGCGAGCTTGAAGGTCGCATTGCAGCGCGCCATCCAATCGCGCTCCTCGACGCCGAGGAATCGCAAGGTGTTGCGCAGCGTGGGTACCGTGGCTTCGCCCACGCCGATTCGAGGCGTGAACGGCGACTCGACGAGGGTGATCGCGACGGAGTCACCGAGCGCGCGGTTGAGGTAGGCCGCCGATAGCCACCCCGCAGTGCCGCCGCCGACGATGAGGATAGAACGGATTCGATTCATTCTGGGTATTCACTCCGATCCGGCGTGGTGCTCGATGAAGCCGGCGATCGACTTCGCGCGCTCGCCGATCGGGGGCATGATCGTGGGGTCGACGCGCACCTCGATCAGGGCTGGGACGCCCGCGGCCAATGCCTCCGTGACCGCGGCGGCGAGCTGCCCCGGTCTGTCGACCACGGCTGCGCGCAGCCCCATGGCGCGGGCGATTGCGGCGGCCTCCAGGTTGTGACGGTAGCGCACCGTCTCGAGGGGACGGCGACTGCCGACGAGGCGGCTGCCGTGCCACGTGATGCCATGCATCTGGTTGTTCTCGACGATCCAGATCACCGGAGCGCTCTCCTCGAGGGCGCAAAGGAGCTCCATGCCGTTCATGGTGAAGCAGCCGTCTCCCACGATGGCAAAGACCGGGCGATTCGGCTGCGCGAGCGCCGCGCCAATGGGGGCGGCTGTCCCGTGGCCCATCGAGCCGAAGCCCAGATTCAATACGAAGCGCTGCCCGGGATGAATGCAGAGGTGGTGGATGTTGAACAACATGTGTCCACCGATGTCGCTGAAGATGATGGCGGTCTGCGGCAAGACGTCCTGGAGCTCTGCGCGCCATCGCTGCGGGGTGAGCGGAACGTTGTCTGAGGTGCGGAGCGAAGGGTCGTTGTACCAGTCGTGACCACGCGGGGAGGTCCGTCCCTCGGGCCAGCGAGAGGCGCGGTCGTGCCCTCCGCGCATGAGACGGTGGATGTGGTAGACGAGCTCCACGAGGATGGTCTGCGCATCTCCCACGAGCGGCACTTCGACCGGGTAGTTTCGGCCAATACGCTCGGGATCGATGTCGAGCTGGAGGAGCGCGCGGCTCGGCCGTAGGTCGCGATGCCAGTTGAACGTGGTGGTCTCGTTCAGCGAGGCGCCCACGGTGAGGAGGACGTCGACGTCGTCCCCGAGCACGGTGTCCCGCGCCGCGCGGTGGCCGGCGAGGCCGAGGACGCCAACCGAAAGAGGGTGCGTCTCTGGGAGCACCCCCTTGCCACGGGGCGAGGTGGCCACCCGGGCCGGGAGCAGCTCGGCGAGCGCGCGGAGGTGATCTTCGGCCTGGGCGATCGCGACGCCGGCGCCAGCGAGGATGACGGGATGGTCTGCGGCGAGGAGGAGCTCGGCGGCCCGCTGCACCGCGCGTCGATCGAACGTGTGGGTCGAGGGGCGATAGGTCATGGGGTCGAACCAATCCTCGGCGACGGGATGCGCCCAGAGATCGACCGGGATGTTGAGGTGGACGGGGCCCGGCCGGCCCGAACGCGCCGCCCGAAGGGCCCGTCGCAGGTGGTGAGGGGCACTCTCTGCGGTGGTGACCATGGCGGAGTAGCGGGTCACCGGTCGGAACATGTCGACGATGTCGATGTCTTCGCGGTTCGTCTCTTGAGCGGCGCCTTTGCCGAGGGCGTGCGTGGCGGCCTGACCCGTCACGACGAGCATGGGGACGCCGTCGGCGAAGGCGCAGGCGACTCCCGTGAGCAAGTTGGTGGCGCCCGGACCCGAGGTGCCGGCGCAGACGGCGAGGCGATCGCTCACGCGCGCGTAGCCGTCCGCCATGAAGGCGGCGCCACCCTCGTGCTTTGCGAGCACGTATCTGAGGTCGGCGTCCTGTTCGATCGCATCGAAGAAGGGATGGAGGAGGCCGCCGGGAATGCCGAAGACGACCTCGGCTCCTTCGGCCTTCAGGTACCGCAGAAAGACGTCGATGAGGTGCGGTCTGGATGCGCTGGCTGCGGGCGTCTCGTTCGACATCGTGGATCCCTGTGCGAATGGAAGCCCCGCCGTCGCGACGGTGCATCCGGCTCGGGCTCGTGGGTCAGCTCGCTCCCGAGTAGCGCACGCTCACCACGTCGGCGGCGGCGTCTTGCTTGGCGCCCGCCCCGACACGGCTCGCGTCGATCCGGAGCGGAAAGTGAGCCCAGAACGTCGTGCCGCGTCCTACCTTCGACATGACCTCGATCCGGCCGCCGATCTGGCCCATCAGCGTCGCCACGACGGAGAGGCCGACGCCGAGACTTCGCGCGGCACGCTCCGCCTGGGGCGAGCTATCGGGGGCGAAGATGCGGTCGAGTCGGTCGAGCTCGATGCCGCGGCCGGTGTCCGAAATCTTCAGCACGAGGAAGCCGGGGCGTCCGTCGAGCTCGAGGACGATGCTGCCGCGCTCGGTGTACTTCGCGGCGTTGGTGCAGAGGTTGTCGACGACGCGCTCGAAGATGAGCGGGTCGGTCTCGAAGCGTTCGGGTACGTCGCGGGTATCGAAGACGCTGACGCGAATGTCGCGTCCGAAGACGAGGGCTCGCATGCGACGGCGGAGCTTCTCGACCAGCGGGGCGACGTCGATCTGCACCGGCGTCACCTTCACCATCGCACCCTCGACCCGGGCCGCGTGAACGAGGCTCTCGAGCATCTTGTCCATCACGGCGAGTGCGTGGTCGTTCTCCTCCACGGCCTCGCAGAGTGCCTCGTCGTGCGCGAGCTGGGCCTTGAAGTAGCCGTTGTTCGCCATGAGGACGCTCATCGGGTTGCGCAGATCGTGCGAGATCCCCCGGAGGTTGACGATGCGTTGCTCGCTCATCTCCTGCGCCTTCGACAGG
>CAZYSW010000515.1:0-4437 GCA_964650105.1 uncultured Nannocystaceae bacterium | reverse complement strand
AAGTCCGGGGGCCACGACGGGCGCTCGCGCGCTATGCTACCCCCCGAGATGCGTCGCGCCTTCCTCCTGGCGAGCTTGCTGCTGCTGCCCGGTTGTGCCGGCGAGCTGACGGCGTTTGCAGCGCTCGCGTTCAGCATGACGCTGGGCGCGTGGATCATCGGCCGCGATCGCCAGCGCCGTGCGCTGTACGAGGCCGAGACGCTTCGCCACGCGATCGCGACGGGACAGCACCGCGGGCTCGAAGAGCACCTGCGCAAGGAGCTGGCGCTCGCGGCCGCCGGTGAGGCCGTGAGCCTCGAGCGACAATGGCTCGCCCGCGCGCAGCTCGGCGGATTGATGGTGGCCGAGTGGCGCCTCGACGAGGCACGCGAGATCTACGGCACCGAGCACCACGAGGAACGACTGTCGCCGCACCTGAGGGCGCTCGCCGCCTTCGGACGTCACGAGTTGTTCGTGCTCACCGAGACTCCCGACGAGTCGCGGCTGGAGGCCATTCGGCGCGACCGCGACGCCTGCTTGCAGCACGTGCCCGCGGCCTTTCGCCGTGACGTCGAGCAGGCCTGGAACGCCGTCGAGGGGCTGTGCCTGATTCGCATGGGTCGCGCCCGCGAAGGCGCCCCGCTCATCGAGGCGGGGCTGGGCGCGCTCGAGTACAACCCCGCGTTGGTCGTCTATCTGTTCCACCTCGGTCAGGCGTACGAGCACATCGGTGAGCGCAAGCTCGCGGGGCAGCGCTACGAAGAGGCGATGAAGGCGTTCCCGGGGACGCGCCTGGCCAGCGAGGCGCGGGCGCGTCTGATGGCGCTCGGCGGGGGCAGCGACGGGCTGTTTCGCGGCATGCTCCCCGAGGCGCCGGCCGCCCCCGGCAGCTCCACTGCGCTGGCCACGCTCGGGCCCGCGTCCGAAGCCGCGTACGGCGCGATCGCGAGCCCTGCCGAGCGGGCGCCGACGGCGGGGGCGGGTCCCGACGAGGACGGCGAGCGAAGTCGCTGAGCCTTTCGGCGGATGACGAAGACCGCGCAGCGCGGATGCGCGCGACTTCACCCCTCGCCGTCCGGCACCGACAAGGCGCTTCCGGGCGCGGCGGCGCTTCCGCTGCGGATTTGCCCAAAATCCAAGACCTGCTGCTAGACTGCGTTTATCTTGGGATCGGAGGGTCAGAGGCGCGGTCGGCTCGGGCTGGCTCTGCGTACGCTCAACCACGGTCTCGCGTACGCGCGCTACCTCGCGAAGGGCAATCGGTTCACCGGCGACATGTCGTGGATCCGGCCGGGGAGCCCGCCCGTCATCCTCACCCACGGCTTTTTGGGGACGCGCGGCACGATGCTGCCGCTCACCAAGCGGTTCCAGTCGGACGGCCGGGTCGTCTTCAGCTATCACCACGGCAAGTTCCAGCTCCAGTCGCTGCGGGCGTCGGCGCAGGATTTGGTGGCCCACCTTCGAGAGCTCCGCGACACGCTGGGCGTCGATCGCTTCGACCTCGTGGGCTTCAGCATGGGCGGCTTGACCGCCCTGCATGCGATCAAGTTCCTGCAGGCCGGCGAGTACGTCCGTCGGCTCGCGCTGCTCGGCACACCCACCGCCGGAACCTGGTTCGGTCTGGCGGGCGTGGCGACGGTCGGGGCGTTCAGCTCCTCGGTGTGGCAGGTGCTCCCGCCGAGCCCCTTTTTGGCCGACCTCCGCGATGCCCCGATGCCCGAGGGCGTCCGCGTTCGCCAGATCCACGCGGCCGAGGACGCGCTGTGCCCGTTGCCCCCGCCGATCCGCGGCGTGAACGTCGACCGCGACTACATCATCTTGCCGGGCGGTCACTCGTCGCTGGTCGTGACCAAGCCGTTTTACGCCAAGCTGCGCGAGTTCTTCGACGAGGACGAAGGTCCCGCCGCCGAGGCGCCACCGCTCGTCGCGGACGCCGAGTTCGCCGCGGAGTGAGCCGCCGCGGCCACCGGCGCGACCGACCTTCGCCGCGGCCACCGGTCGCGCGCGGCTGGCCGTTCACGAAAGAAGCGCTCAGTAGTCGACGACGCCCTTGCCCCGCAGGGCGACCAGATGTCGGAACAGCGTGAGGTCGTCCTGGGGGCTGGTGTCGAGGATGTCCCACCAGCTCCTGCGCTCGATCAGATCCTGCAGGATCTCGAGCTCCCCCGCCGGCAGATCCTTCCACCGCACGGGGGACGGCCGGACCACGCGAACCGTCGTCCCCAGCCCAGGCAGGGGCGACCGCTTGGCGAGATTGGCCAGCTCGTCCTGCTGGCGGGCGGCCTCCATCAACATGTGCTCGAGCGACATGTCGATCTCGACGGGCGGGTTTTCGAGCACGCCGCTTTCGAGGTCGAACATCCCCTTGTCCCAGTTGAGCATCCGCATCAGCGCCTTTTCGGGGTGCAGCGCAGGGTTGCCCTCGATCGCGGCGTAGAACACCCGACCGTCGCGCAGGTGCAGAGCACCGATGCGGTTGTTCTCGGTGTCGCGCACCTTGAGGGCGCCGGTCTTGCGGCTGGTGGCCAGCCACTGCAGGACGTCCATCAAGGGGATGTCCTCGATGCTGCCGGTCATCGAGCGACCGGCGCTGTCGCTGGATCCACGCTTTTTGGCCTCGCCGGCGCGATGCGTCGGAATCTGCGTGGTCAGCTTTCGCTGCACGCGACACAAGTTGGAGCCGATGGCGAGCCGGTCGCCGGGACGCACGCAGTAGTGATCGACCGGCTTGCCGTTGACGTGCGTGCCGTTGCGCGACCCGAGATCGCGCACCCAGATCCGACCGCGGCTGCCGTAGAAGCGAGCATGCTTGCGGCTGACGGCGTCGTCGGCGAGGACGAGATCGGCGTCGCTGCTGCGACCGGCCACGACGTTTCTGCCATCGAGCGGAAACTCCTGGCCGCGATACTTGCCCCGGATGAACTGCAGGACGGTGACCTCGGCCGCTGGAGCCATCGACGTCCACGTTACGAAACCGCCTGCGACGCCGTCAATTCGGGTGACCGGGCCCACACCGCCCGGCGCGGCGACCCGGACCGTCGGTGGCGGGCGCACGACCGGCCGTCGCCCCGCAAACCCGTGTTTTGGCCACCGGTCGACCGCGACCCGGATACAAACACGGGGGTTTTCCCCCCACGGAGCGCCAAATCGGCGGGAAACCCCGCCTTGAACGGCCCTGGCGCCCGTTTCACACTGGACGACGTGTCGATGTCGAACGGTCGTGGTCGCAAGCTCGCGCTGCTTCTCACCGTGGCGCTGGGCGCCACCGTGGTGAGCGGCTGCAAACGCAACGCCCGCGATGCGCAGGTCCCCGACGCACCGCGCACCGTCGTCGCCGACCCCGCGGGTTACGAAGGGGTCTACGTCGAGGAGACCTACGTGTACCAGGAGCCGCCGTCCGACGTCCCCGAGGCGGTCGGATACGAGAAGCTCTCGACGGGCGACCAGGTTCGCGTCGTCACCTACGTCCACACCTACCCCGAACCGATCGAATCCTTCCCGCGCGTGTACTGGGCCGGTCGCTGGTACTACAACATCCACGGCGACTTCATCTTCTACAGCGACGTCTACGGCGGATGGGTCTACTACTGGGGTCCGCCCGTGCCGCTGGTGACGTGCTGGAACTACTACTATCCGTGGGCGCCGTACTACTGGGCGGTCGGGTACTACGGCCCCGGCTGGTACTGGGGCGGCGTGACCGTGTACGGCTACCATGCCTACGGCCTTCCGGTTCACCACCATCACCATCACCACCATCACCACTACATCGTTTCGCGCGAGCCCCATCGAGGCGCTCAGGGGCGACCGGCGCATCGCGGCGAGCCCGGGGGACGACCGACCAATCCCGGCAAGCCCAGCAAGCCCGACGGCAACGGCGGTGCCCACAAGGGCCAGGCCCCGGCCACGCTGGCCGACAAGAGCCGCTCGCCCGAGCGCACCACGCCGACCCCCCGGCGAGTCGCCCCCGACGATCCACGACGCACCCCGCCTGGTGAGCGACCGTTGACGGCGAGCACCGACCGCGGCACCACGGGCGGCACCGGACCCACGCGCACGCCTCCACGCACCAAGGTGGTGGGCCCCACCGCCAAGAAGGCCAACGTGATCGATCCGGGCGCGGCTCGACGCACCGCGTCGGTCGACACCTCGTCGGCGCAAGTGCGGGCACCCGTCGCGCGCGAGCCTCGAACCATCGGACGCACGCACGATTCGCGTTCGGGCGTCGAGCGGGCTGCGATCCCGCAGTGGGGCGGCACCCGACCGGCGGCCGAGGCCCCGAGTTACGCGCCGATGCATGCGACCCCGCCACGTGCCGAGGCCTCGCCCGGATTCGCGGCGCCCTCTCGCTCGTCTTCGGGGACCCCGAGCTTCTCGAGTTCGCCCCAGCCCTCGCGCGCCCCGGCCGCCGCTCCCTCGCGCGCGTCCTCGCCGTCTCCCGCGTTTTCTCCTTCTCCCTCC
>CAZYSW010000514.1:0-4438 GCA_964650105.1 uncultured Nannocystaceae bacterium | reverse complement strand
TGGACCGGGGTGGTTGCCCAGGGCGATGAGGGCGTTGCGACGCAGGTGTCGACGGGGGATGCGGCCGATCGCGGTGCCGCGTACGAAGGCGCGATAGCGGCCGCTTCGGAGATCGGCGAGCGCAACCAGATCGACCGATCGCGTGCCGCCCGGCGGCGGCTCGATCCAGGCCGCGGGCGGGATGCGATCGGAACGGGCCTGGGAAGCGTTGTACGGGCAGACCTCCTGGCATACGTCGCATCCGAAGATGCGCTCGCCGAATCGATCGGCCAGCGCATCTTCGATCTCGCCGCGGTGCTCGATCGTCAGGTAGGAGATGCAGCGGCGCGCATCGAGCGTCCCCGGGGCATCGAAGGCCGCCGTAGGGCATGCGTCGAGGCATCGTGTGCACGAGCCGCACGCATCCCATCGCACCTTGTCGAGCCGGAGGTCTTGGTCACCCTTCCAGTCCGCCGTCGTCAGGATCGCGCCGAGCAACAAGTAGCTGCCGAGCCCCGGCACGATGAGACACCCGTTCTTGCCCAGAAAGCCCAGCCCGGCGAGCGCCGCGGCGGCCCGCTCCATGAGCGGCTTGGTGTCCACGCAGATCAGCGTCCGGACGTCGGGCAAACGCTCGCCGAGGGCTCGGGCCACGGCGTCGAGTCGCCGATGGACCACGGTGTGATAGTCGGCCCATTGCGCGTAGCGGGCGATGGGCGAGGCCTCTCCCCGATACGGCGCGGCCGCGACCAGCACCGTGAGCGCGTCGTCGAGCATGGCCGCGGGGTCTTGCCGCACCTGCGCGCTGCGGGCCATGAACTCCATGTCGCCGTGTCGACCCTCGGCGAGCCACCGGCGAAGGTGCGCGGCGGACTCCGCAAAGCCGGGATGATCGAGGCGCACGACACCCAGACGTACCAGCCCCTCGGCGAGGGCGACGTCGGCCAACTCGGCGAGCATGCGCGGGGTGAGGACGGGAACGGAGGCCATCACGTGTCGGCGGCCGGAACCGCGGGCAGGTTAGCAGCCCATCGCGCGGAAAGCCGGCACGCGGAATCGATCGCTCGTACGGCGGCCTCGCCACCTTGGTCGGTCCCCGGACGAAACGAAATCGACGATCTGGAGCCGAAGACGGTGGCGAACGCATAGGAGCCTGTGTCACCGGGTGGCTCGCGGCGTCGATGGGCGGTGAAGGTGTGGACCGAAGGTGGCGAAGGCGCCGAGCCAGACGGTGCCCAAGTCCGCGGCGACGTGCCCCTCCGTGAGCAGACGGAGGCCGACGAGCGGTACGCCGACGAGCGCATCGAGGCGCACCAGCCAGCGGCGTCGCTCGACGGCCACGCCCACGCGCGGCCCGGCCAGGGCGGTCCAATGGGTCGAGACTCGGGTGCCACGCCCGGCGGGTGTCGCTCGCACGCGTACGGCCAGGGCGGACACGCTGCCCCCCAGGTCGAGCCGCACCGGGCTCGCACGCGGCAACACGTTTACGCCGACGATCGGCCCGACACCGAAGGTGAGGAGCTCGACGGCCGCCTGGGCCGTGTGGGCGGGAAGGCGATGAAGTGGAAAGGTGGCCGCCAACCCCACGTCGGTCCGGTGACCCAGGAGCACGCCGCCCGCGAGCTCGGCCACGACCATGGGCAGGCGAAGGTGAACGGGCGCGACGACCCCTGGCCCGACGCGCAGAAATCCCGTGACTCGAGGCGAGCGGGTGATCGGGAGTGCAACGGAAGGCGGGGACACCTCGCGCGGCGGCAAGGTGACGTGCTCGGTTTCCAGCTCGAGGAGGCTCGCCTCGAGCAGCTCCACGGACGCCAGAGCCAGCGTGGACGCCACCGCCGCCGCGTCCGGAAGCACGATGTCACGCTCGACGCGTTTGGCCGTCAGGCGATCGACGACGCGTAGGGACGCGCGGTCCCCCGCGACGCGAACGAACACCACCCAGGTCGCCTCCGCGACCTCGTCGGTCGGCGTCGAAGGCTGCTCTTGCCCGACCGCCGGTGTGGCGACGATCCGCGCCGCGATCCCGCCGGCCTGCAACTCGACGACGATGCGGCCGGCGATCTCTTCGGACGTGGGCTCGGCACCCTGGGGGACCTCGACGATCACCGCGGCCGAGGCCTCCGGGGTCGCGGCGTGGACGAGCGGCGACAGGCGACAGGCGATCAGCCACACGCATACCGAGAGCACGGCGCGCACGTGGGCACCCTGGCGACGGCGCATCACGGCGTGTCGACCAGCCGCTGCGCGGCCGCGGCCCGGGGCCCGTCGGGCCATCGCCGAAGGTAGACACGCGCATCGGCTCTGGCCTCGTCGTGGCGTCCGGCAGCTTCGTTCCATCCCATGCGGCGTCCCAGCGCCTCGGCGGCCAGTGTGCCATCGGGGTGCGCGTCGAGGTACGCGGTGGCCAGCGCGATCGCACCAAGGCGGTCGCCTGCGCTCGCGCGCGCGATCGCGCGACGAAGGGTCGCGACGCCGCACGCATCGCTTCGGGGTGCGCGTTCACAGGCCCGCACGTACGCGGCCTCGGCTTGCTTCTTGGCGCCCGTCGCACGCAGGGCGTCACCCGCATCGACGAGATCGGCGGCCGTGAAGGCTCCGGGCACGTCCGGAAAACCCGGCGGCAACGCGTCGACGGCCCGATGCGTGTCACCGCTGCGCATGGCTTCGCGAAAGCGCTCTTGCCACGTGGGGGTCGAGGCCTGCTTCGCCTCGGTCTCACTGCGCTCGCCGCCGACGGATCGCCGCGGGTCGGGAGCCTTGCCCCTGGTCTCGGACGCCGAGGGCGTGAGCGGCCCGACGGGTGCCTCCGCTTCGGGCTCGTCTTGCGGTGCGCCGACGGGCTCGGCGGGAGCGATCGCCTCGATGGAGGGCGTGTCGCGGGTCGTCCCGATCGGCGTGGGCTCGCCGTCGAACACCCTGCGCGGCGCGGGTCGATCGGCGCTGATCCGCAGCCCCTCTTCGGGCAGCCCGGGCCCGTTCACGCGCACCACCCCCTCGTCCACGCGCACCTCGGGCCTGTCGCGCTCCCGACGGACGGTGAATCGGGTACCCACCGCTTCGACGGTGTAGGCGGCGACGCGTACGCGCCACGACACGCCGGGGCCACTTTGCACCGCGAGGCCGACCTCGCCTTGCAGCAGGTCGACCTCTGCGCCCCATTCGACGTCGCTGCGCACGGTGACTCGACTTTCGGGCATCACCTCCAGTCGACCGTCGCGCGGGAGCTCGGTGACGTGCGCCGTGGCGCTGGTGGCGATGGTGACCGCGTGCCCGGCATCGGGCCGATCGATCCGCCAGAAGACCAGGGCCACGATCGCCGCAGCCACCAACGCGGCCGCGAGCGTCCAGGCGGCCCGGGGCTTGGGCACGTCGTTGGGCGTGCGCGACCACAGTGCGGCCTCGATCCGGTCGCGGGTCGCAGCGACGGGTCCCGCGACCTCCTCGCCGTAGATGCGAAACCACGATTCCGTTTCGCGGCTCATCAGGCGTCCTCCATCTGCGCGACCATGCGCTGCCGAAAGGGATGATCGCTCTGGGCGATGCGGGCTCGCGCGCTGTCGAGACGTCGCCGCACGGGGACACCGAGGTCTCGAGGGCCTCGGCCACTTCCTCCCAGGACATGCGCTCGACCAGCTTGAGCACCACGACGGCGCGCTCGACCGGCTCGAGTCGATCGAGCAGTTGCTTGACGGCGACGACCGCCAGCGTACGCGGGTCGTCGTGCTCGGAGATCTGCGGATCGACCTGCGTGAGGTCGAGTCGTCGGCGCCGACGCCAGCGGAGGGTCGCCAGGCTCTCACGCACGGCGCACGTCTTGAGGAACCCCGGCAATCGGGCGGGATCGCGCACCTGCGGGAGCTTTCGCGCCAGGATCTCGAACACGGTCTGGGTGACGTCCTCGGCCTCGGTGGGCTCGCCGAGGATCCGGTGTGCGGTGGCGAAGACCATCCCGTGGTGATGCCGAAACGCCAGTCGGATCAGGCTGCGCGGCGACGCGCGGCGAGCGGTCTCGGCTCGCCAGCTCGTCTCGAACGGCTCGGCCTCGGGTTGCCCCTGGCCGCCTCCGGGGATGGCCCGGAGCCTGGACGTTCGCGTCTGCATCGCGCGAGGGGGAGAGCGCCGGGCGATCGGCCCCCACCGCCATCATAGAGGCGCGACGCCTCGCATCCTGCTCACGCGGAAACTCACGCGCGGTGCGCGAGCAGGTTCGCGGGGCTCGGCCCTCTGCGGTGTCATGAGCCTGCAGGTGAAGTCGAGGCTGGGGATGGTCGTGGCCGTGGGCGCGCTCGCAGCGTGCTCGCGCGACGTGGAGCTGGTGGACACGGGGTTTCAGACGGGGTCGACCTCCGGCGAGACGGCGAGCGGTGGAACCGACGGCGGCACCACCAGCGGCGGCCACCACGACACGACGAGCCCGGGCGTCACCTCGGCCGACACCGCCGACACGAGCCCGACC
>CAZYSW010000513.1:0-4445 GCA_964650105.1 uncultured Nannocystaceae bacterium | reverse complement strand
GACTTGATGGTGCAAACTCGCGAACTCGTCCCAGTCGTCGGCGACGACGGTGCCGTCGACGAGCACGTAGGGCTTGCCGACCTGTGTGAGTCGATCCCGGGCGTCTACCGTGGTCGTGCTGAGCCAGGCCTTGTAGGGGCCCCCGAGCCCCGCGGCGTCCGCCAGCGCCTGGCATTTGGCGTCGGCGCCGTCGAGCCCGCCGAGATCACCCGTGAAGATCTGGCTCGTCACGAAGACGCGCCGGGTGCACACGGGGGGATCGTCCACGACGCCGTTGCAGTCGCTGTCGAGCCCGTCGCAGCTCTCGGGCATCGGGCCGCCGTCCGGCGTGCATTCGAGGGCGGCGTCGATGCAGCGGAGCGTCCCGGCTGCGCAGACGCCCACGAGCCCGGTGTCGCACGGCGCTCCGCCACCGCTGCGCCGCCCACCCCGGTACCCGTGCCGGCGTGCCCTCCCCCGTTCGAGCCATGGTCGAGGTCGGTGCGCGCGCCGCACGCGAGCCAGAGCCACGGCAGGCTGCTCAGGAACCATCGACGCGCCGCGCGCCGGCTCATGCGCCCTCCCCCTCCATGGCTTCACGGGCGGCGAGCTCCGCCGACAGCGCCTTCACCAGCGCCGCGCGACGGTCGACACCCGCCTTGCCGTACAGGATGCGCAGGCGAGACTTGACGGTCGCGATGGCTATTCCGAGCGCGTCAGCGATTTCCTTGTTGCTCAATCCCCTGCCGATGAGCTCCGCCATCCAGAGCTCACGTTCCGTGAAGGAGGGAGGGCGCCGCATGCCGTCGCGCGGTCGCACCCCGGAGGGTCGCGGTCCGCGCGGCACACCACGGCTCGGCGCCGACTTCTGCGACTTCTTCGTCACCCCAGCACGAAGCTATGACGTTTCGAATGACGCGTCAACGCTCGTTGTGTCATCGAGGTTCGTGTGCCATCTGGCGCACTCGACGTCATTGCGCGGCTCTTCCTCGTCCCAGTCCCAGCCGCCTCACTCTTCGACGGTGTGATCGGAGAGGGCATCCGAAGGGACGTAGAGGTCGTCGTGGGTCGAGCGGACGCCGCCGATTCGGACGGTCGTGAAGCCGCCACGGACGGGTCCGACGGCGAGCCGCGCGCCCACGGCGACGACCGCGCCGAGCCGCGCCGCCGGATCCGGACGCGAATGAATGGGCAGCGGGCGGGTGACGCGCCGCACCGCCACGTCTGCGTATCGTGGCTCCCGCTTCCGCGGGCCGGTCGGCACGAAAGCGTCGAACGGCTCGACCTGATCGGCGGCGACCCACGCGTCGAACGCGAGGTAGCCGCGGTCGATGTCGAACAGGGATCCGCCGAACGCGAGCCGCCGCCATCCCGGTTGCGAGCTCGTCACGCGAAAGATCGTGAGCTTGGGTATCGCCATGGCGCCCACGGACGGCCCGCCGGGAGAGCGGCGCAGCGCGATCCAGTCACGGCGGGCGCGCACGAACACGTCTCCCCGAGGCGGCTGCAGCGTGTGGTAAGGCCCAGCGAGCTCCACCGTTGTACACGGGACGCGTACGGCCACGACCTCGGGGGCGGAGGAGGCTACGCCCGGCTCCGTCGAAGGGCGGAAGTCGGCCAGTCGTCGCGTCACTTCGAGGTGAGGTTCGACCCTTCGGGCGTCGACACGGGAGCCCTCCGGCAACCAGAGCAGGCGCGGCGCGACGTCGACACGCTGGCGGAGCCGAAACGGCAGCACATCGCCATCGAGCCAGCCTGCGGCTTCGACGGGGAACGAAATCGCGACGTGATGCCTCGTGCCTCGCGACGGCTCCAGAGCCGTCACCTCCACCGCGCGGAGGCTCCAGTCGTGACCGTTCGTAAGCTCGTCCAAGAACAGCTTGGCCCCGTCGAGGCGAAGCGAACCGGAAAAGCGGCAACCGCGCTCGCTGGTGGGTATCCACGGCCGCCCCGCGAGACCGTCGATGAGCCCGGGGGGCCACGGTGCCTGCGTCGGAGCCTGCTCGCACGGTTGGGGCGTCTCTCCGCACGGCTCGACCGACTCCACGGGAGCCGCGTCAGTCTGTCGCGGCGCGGGCGGTGTCTCCGCCATTGCGTTCTTCGGGGGCCTCGGCGGCGGCGCTGGTACGGCGACGTCGATCGAAGCCTTGCATCCGGCGAGCGCGAGGCACGCGCTCACGAGGGCCGACGCCGCCGCGACGACCCCCGGCGGGGAGACAAGCATCACGGACCGAACGCTGGGTCGTACACGGCTGAGGACGGCGTGGCCAACCCGATCGCCATGCTTGAAGGCAACGTGGTGATTCGGGGCTTCGGCCACTGCACGGTGATACCGCATTCCAAGCCTCGGGTCAGGGGCTCGGCGTGGTTCATTGCGCCCTCAGCGGAGCCAGAGCTGGGCGGTGCAGCGGGGGCGGCCGTCATCGCCGGTGACGGTGCCGACCACGCCGCGGCGGCCGCCGCGGGTGGCGCGCTGCACGGTGAAGCGGACGCGCTCGCCGGCGAAACAGGGCTTGCGCCACGCGATGTGGAGGTCGCGGAGGAGGAGCTGGCCGTCGTCCCAGGCCTCGAGGGCGAGCTCCTCGAAGAGGCGGGGGTAGACCAAGGAGTTGACGTGTTGGTTGCTGTCGGTGTGCGTGAGGCCGAAGAGCACCGTGCGTTCGATGCGCTCCGCCTCGACGTCTCCGTCGACCTCGAGGAGCGCCTCGTCGGGTACCCAGCGCCGCTCCGCGGTGACCTCGAGCCCCTCGGGCAGGGCGTCGACCCGCCGCTCCCCCGGAGGCGCGAAGAGCCGCGTGAGCACGTGCTCGCCGTAGATCTGCGCGACCCCGCCCCGCTCGCCGGCGCGCTCCACGGGTCGCCCGAAGCTGTCGCCGCGCGTGCCCGTCACGTCGACTCGCATCTCGAGCAGGAACCGATCGCCGGCGGAGGCGAGCCCCCAGCGGCCGTGGACCGACAGCGCCTCGTGGACCGACAGCGGCGTGTCCTCGGCGACGACGACGTAGCGCCGGAGGATGGGCACGATGCCGCTCGCGAGCATGATCCCCATCGCCGGGTGCGGGCCGAGCGAGCCGCGCCACACCGCCTCCCCCATGCAGATCTGCGTGGCCTCGACCCGCAAGCCGCCACTCTGGGCGACGTCTTCGTAGCGGGGTCGGACCTCCGTGTCGTGGCTTCGGTCGGCGGCGAGCGCGAGTTCGGGCAGCGGGAACACCCCCGCGGCGTAGCGCTCCCGGCCCCGCGGCGCCAGGGGCCCCACCTACCATCGACATTCGCGAAGGCGGGAGACGCGAGCGTCGCTCCTCACGGCTGTAGCGTCAGGCGCGTGAGACGGGGGGCGTGGAGGGTGCCGAAATGGAGGGTGCCGCCGACCTCCTCGACGGAGGTGACCTGCCAGACGTGGGTGCCGGTCGGATCGTGGAGCGAACGGAGGACTTTGCCTTCGGCGTCGAGCTCGATGACGAGGCCGTATTTGGCGGGGAGCGGCATGAGCGCCTCCGGGAGGCGGAGGAACAACTTCTTCAAGAAGGGGCTGCGTGAGACAGGGTCGAGCCGCGGGTTGCGGAGGCCGTAGATGGCCACCCAGAAGGTGCCGCGTGGGCTTCGCGAGATGCCGTCGGGGTAGCCGGGCAGGTTGTCGCAGAAGATCTCGCGCTCGCCCGCCTTCGGGCCCTTCAACCACACGCGGATGACGCGAAAGCGATTGGTCTCGTTGACGAGCACGAAGCGGTCGTCGGCTGCGACGGCCACGCCGTTGGCGAAATGGAGGTCGTCGAGGACGAGCGACGTCCGCCGGGTCGTCGGGTCGAAGGCGAGGAGGCGGCCGTGTGGGCGCGCCTCGAGCACGTCCTCGATGTGGTGGCCGTAACCGTAGATGTCGCTCGCGTCGCTGAAATAGATGGTCCCGTCGCTGGCGACGTCGACGTCGTCGGTGAAGGCATAGGCACGCCCGCCGTGCGTCGTGCTCAACGTGTCGATCGCTCCGTCGGGCGCCATCGACAAGAGGCCCTTCATCGCGTCGGCGATGATGAGTTGGTCATCCGCACCCCAGGCGAGGCCGAGCGGCCGGCCCCCGGTCTCCGCGAGCGTCTCGACCGTGGCTCCATCGGGTGAGACGCGGAGGATCTTGCCGTCGTGGGTGCCGACGAGGAGCGCTCCGTCCGGCGCGACCGCCACGTCTTCGGGCCCCTCCACCACCTCGGTGACGACCTCGGCCGCGAGCAGCTCCTGGTTGGGCGTCAGGGGCCCGACGAGGCCAGTGAAGGGCGGCGGGTCGTAGGCGACCGGATCGATCGGCACCGGCCAGAAGAGGAGATAGGCCACGAGACCGGCGACGACCGTCGCTACCATCCACCACCATCGGACCTTCACGGGGGGCAGCGTAGCAGGGTGTTGAGAAGCGGACGGAGCTGGCGCTCGCGGGCCCCCCCCCACCCCCCCCCCCCCCCCCGGGGGGGGGGGGAGGA
>CAZYSW010000512.1:0-4449 GCA_964650105.1 uncultured Nannocystaceae bacterium | reverse complement strand
ACGCGCACCCACCCAAGCGCGACAGGCTCGGCGCGGCGGCGATCGCCGAGATCGTCGCCCGCATCGACGTGGCCGCCATCCAGGAGGCGTGTGGCGATCTGCGCGCGCTCGCGTGCGTGACGCCCCTGCTCGGCCCGCATGGGGGCTACCTCATGACCGACGTGAGCGCGGGCCCGCCGGGCAACGGCGAGCGGATGGCCTTCGCGGCCGCCGCACAGGCTGAACCGCGTTGCAAACGCCTCGCCTGCCGCGCCGACCAGCCCCCCGCACGGCTTGCGCGCGTAGTCGCTCCGGTGAACCGGCCCCTCGCAGAACCGGCAAGGCGCCTCGGCGGCCTCCCTCGCGATCGCCTCGTCGATGGCGACCAGCCCCTCAAAAAACTCGATCCCGAGCGCGACATCGTCGAACATCTCCCACCTCCGGTCGTGACAACTCGGAGGCGAGCCCCCTCGGAGGACTTTGAACAAGTTTTCTGAGGGGGCTTCAGCACGTTCGACCGCCAAGCACCTTACCGCCGCGTCCCCCCGCCGAGAAGATGGAACGGCGCGCGTAGCTCGATCGTGAAGAACGGCGAGGCCTCGAGGTGCGGCGCGTAGAGCCGAAACGCCGGTCGCAGCGAGAGTTCGAGAACGCCATGGTGGATGCGGACGGTGGCGCCGCGTAAGGGCTCGCGTCCGAATGGTTGCCTGGTGCTGGCGTCGGCGCTCTGGATGTAGGCGTTCAACCACCGCGTCATCGCCTCGCTCGCCTCCGACCCGTGCTCGTTCGCGATGGCTCGAAGGTAGCGGACGAAGCGCTGCGCGAGGAGACGGTAGGGTAGCTGAGACGAGGCGAAGTCGGTCAGAGCCGCCTGGCGGGCGTCGTCGTCGTCGCCGTAATAGGCCGGCTCTTTCAGCCCGTGCAGACTCCGAAAAGTCGCTCCCTCGGGCGTCGAGACGGCGGTCACCAGTCCAAGAGCCGCGAGGCGGCCCTGCGTCGCACCGCTGAGTCGGCGCGGCGCTCGAACCTCAGGAACCGGGACGTCGACGATGTTCACGCTCCATCCGTCGTCCGCGAAGCTCGAAAGGACGAGCGCCCCCACCGCCGCCGGAGTGGCGATGGCGCAGTCGTCGAACGTTACGTCCCCGACGGTCAACACGAGCTCACGCGCCGCCACGGTTCGACGAAGGACCGAAAGCTCCTCACCTTCGCCGAACCCATCGAGAAGGACGCTACGACCGTCTCCCCCCCTGACGAAGGGGTCGCCCACCGACACCACGCAGGGAAGGCCAAGCGCACCGAGTGCTTCGAGCAACCTTGTCTTTATCAGCGAGAGCTCGTGCAGACAGATCGCGATCTCGTAGCCCTCGGTCAGCGCGCGCGGCGGCGGCAGCTCGCGCGCGGCGAGATCGAGCATGTCGACCACCGCGTTCACGCCCGGCGCGAGGCGGCTCACGACGAGCCAGAGGCCACGCCACGTGCGCCCCAAGTCTCGCACCGCGGGATGATCCATGATGAGCCGAAGCTGATCGGCGATGCGTCGGTCGATGCGCGCGATGAGGGCGTCGACCCGCGTCTCGTCAATGGCAGAAGGACCGCTCATTCGTCCTCCGGAAACTCCCTGTGCCAGGGTGGCTTGTAGTCCGCCGGAGGCTTTTCGGCCTGCGGCGGTTCTCGGGGTGGCGTGATGTTCACGGTGGAAGGATCTCTCACCGTATCCTGGGACCATTCGTCGCGATTTGCGTAGACACGGCCACGATCGACGTCGACGACGCGGCCGTCCGGAAGCTCGGTGGCGGCATGATAGTCCCAGTTCTGATTGAGATCCTCGTGTGTACCGAGTTTGCCATCGCCCCCCTTGTTCTCCATGTTGAGGGTCTTCGAAATGCCGTGATCCCGTCCAGTCTTCGCGTCGTATCGGTTCCCGAAGTCGTTGGCGAGGCGGGCACAGCTTCCCGAGCCCTGCGAATAGCCTGACTTCGCGATCGATTCCTCGTAGCACTGCCGCACGGGATCATCAGCCGCAAGGCTCGAGACCGGGACCCCAGGACGCCGAGCCAAGCCACGGACGTCGATGTCGGCATTTGGATCGCAGCCACGGCCGTAGAGGTTGAGTCCGCCCCGCAGGCCATTGGGGTCGGCGCTGATGAAGCGACCGACGTCGGGATCGTAGTAACGGTGGCGGTTGTAGTGGAGCCCGGTTTCGACGTCCTCGTACTGGCCCTGCGCGCGGATCTGCGTAGCAATCAGGTCGCCTTCCACGAGCGTGCGGCCGAACGCGCGGCGCGGTAGCTGGGCGACGACTCGCCCCGTCGCTCCGACGAGCATCTCCGCGGTTCCGATGTCGTCAGTCACGAAGTACGACCAACCAGTCGCTTCGTCGTGCTGTGCGAGAGGGACGTGCTCGGTTGCGTAGGCGTAGCTTCTCTCCGTTCTTCCCCGCGGATCGTTCGATGCCTCGAACACGAGGTCGTCGCAGTCCCACGCGTAGCGCACCACGCGCTCGAGAACGTCACCCTTCGCGCCCGCGAACACCCGCTTCTCCACCCGGCGGTCGAACGGATCGTACCGGAATGTGACCCGGCGTCCGCGCGAGCTCACGGCGCTCGCAAGCGTGCCCTTGGCCGTCCAGGTGTAGCGCCAGTGCTCTTCGTCCTCCCCGCCGCCGCGGACGACCTCGACGAGCTGACCCGCATCGTCATGTCGATAGCGCACCCCGGGCGCCGTGAGTATGACGTCGCCGCGATAGGACCATCGTGCGTCGGTGCCTTCGATTCCGACGAGGTTCCCCGCTGCGTCGTACCGAAACGTCTCTCGTCCGGCCTCGATCAGCCTACCTGCGGGGTCGTAGTGGAAGTGGCGCTCTCCCGACGGAGTGCCGCGCGACGACGCGAGGCGTCCCGCCGCGTCATATGCATACTCGTGCCTTGCTACGATGCCGGCGGGGCTTCGCACCTCGGTCGATCTGAGGCGGCCGAGCGCGTCGACCTGCTGCGCGATGACGCCACCTCTGGGCAACCGCCGCTCCACCTCACGCCCGGCGACATCCAGCTCGTGCTCCACGACGTCGGCGCCGAGCGAAGTGTGCAGGGTCGCGCCTTCCCGGCGGTGTGAGACCGCGAGCCCCCAGGACCCTCTCGTCGCCACGCGACGCCCCGCCGGGGTGAGCTCGGTCGCGACTTCCACGACGTCGCCTTCGAGGTGGTGGCGCTCCGCGATCACGCGTCCGAGGGGATCTCGTTCGAGCACCACGGCTCCGCCGGGGCCCCGCGCCTCGACGAGCTTGCCGCATGCGTCGTAGCGAAACTGTTCGCTGGTGCCGTCGTGGTAGTCTTTGCTGGTGAGCTGCTGGGCGACATCGTAGCCGAGATTCATCAGCCGCCCGGCGCGGTCCATCTGGACGATCTGGCCTCGGGCGTCGCGCCGATAGCGAGTCCGTCGGCCGTCGGGGGTGGTCTCGGCGACGAGGTTGCGACGGCCGTCGTACTCGAACGTGTGCACCTTGCCGGCTTCATCGATCGCCTCGTGCAATTCGCCGTCCCACCCGAAGCGCAGCCGAACCTCTCGGCCAGCAGGGTCGATGCGCCGCCACGGGTATCCCATGCCCCCGTACTCCCAGCGCCAAGTGGCGCCGTCGGGATCGACGCGCGCGGCCAGACGGCCTTCCCCATCGTATTCGAACCGTCTCGCGCTTCCGTCCGGCAGATGCTCGATCGCCGACAGTCCACGCGGATTGTATTCGTATGTTCGCGTCGCCCCGTCGGGCGCGGTCTCGGAGAGCACGCGGCCGAGGTAGTCGTAGGTCCACCGCGTCGTGCCGCCGTGGGGACCGGTCTTCGCGATCGTGTTTCCGTGCGCGTCGTAGGCGAAGGACGTCACGTGCCCGTCCGGCCCATGCAGCTCGACGAGCAAGCCACGGTCGTCGTACACCAGCACGCAGATCCCGCCGACTTGATTGACGCTTCTCGTGACGAGGCCGCGTCGGTCACGCTCGATGGTTCGCTCGCCACCTGCCGCATCGACGATGCGAACAACGTCGCCGGCGTCGTCCCGTTCGAGCCGAGTGACCCGGCCGAGCGGATCGACGTGCTTCAGGATCCGGCCCCTCGCGTCTCGCTCGTAGGTCGAAGTGGCGCCCAGCGCGTCGGTCTCGCTCGTCCGGAAGCCACGATCGTCGTAGCTCACGGTCAGCACGCCGCCGCCGTCGGCGACACGATCGACCAAACCGAGCTCGGTGGTGAAGAACCGCTTCACCTCGTGCGTATCGACGACCTCTCGGTAGCCATCGGCGTAGTAGGCCACCTTCACGTGATGAACGCCGCGAACCTTCGTCTCCCCGTCCGCGAGCAGTGTCGCTGCGCGAGCACTGATGGCCGGGTCGGCCCCACCTGGGTAGTCACCCCAGCTCTCGACGCCTCGACCCTGGCGATCATAACGGTAGTGAAAAGTGAGCCCTGCAGCGTCGCGGTG
>CAZYSW010000511.1:0-4461 GCA_964650105.1 uncultured Nannocystaceae bacterium | reverse complement strand
TACGTCGTGTACGCCGCCGGCACGCAATCGGAGGCCATCGACCTCTGCCGACGACACGGTCCCGGGGGGGACGGGAGCATCGTGGCGCTCCTCCTGGACACCGCGACCTCGCCCGAGGTGACCGCGTCGCTGCTCAAGGCGCTCGTGCAGCTCCCGGGGGCTGCGACGCTCCCGGGCATCCTCCTGGTCAGCCGGGCCAACCCGACGCCGATCCCCGGCGCCGAGGGGCTACCGTCGATCAAGCGCCCCTTCACCCCGCCCGCGCTCCTCAAGATCCTGCGCGAGGCGATCGACAGCGGGGCTCCACTCCCCACGACGCGGGCCAAGGGCATGGGGGACGCGGTCGTGCAGGTCTTGCAGCGGCTCCTCCGCCAGCACCTTCCCGATGTTCAGCTCTCCGAGGAGGGCGTCCGCTCCCTGGCGTCGGCCCTCGTCGCCGAGGCCGAGCTCCCCCAACTCGCCTCGGGCATCGCGTTCCAGGCCGACGCCTCGATGACCCGCTTCGACTCGGTCCTGGCGATGCTCGCCGAGGACGGCGCCCGCGGCGTGATCACCCTGCAGGACGGCGACCGCTGGGGCCGGCTTCACCTCGATCGCGGCCGCATCCGCATGGGGGAAGCACACGGGACCGAAGAGGATCTCCGCCTGGGTCGGTTCGTGGTCGAGGCCGGCTTCATGTCGAACGATGCCGTCGAGTCCGTGGCCCGGACTCCCGATCCCGAGCATCGCCCCATCGGCGTGCGGCTGGTCGAGGACGGCCACCTCAAGCCCGGCGAGCTGGCTTTGGTACTGGTGAACCAAAGCCGGGAGATCACCTGGGAGCTCCTCCGTTGGGATCGGGGCAAGATCACCTTTTCTCCGACCACCGAGCTGCACCCCCTGGCCGAGGCCGCCGCGCACGGGAAGGTGGAGCTGAAGATCGCCGAGGCGCTTCTGGAGGGGCTGCGGCGCATCGACGAGGTGGCGGAGATGGGCCCGCAGATGGCTGCGGTCGACGACGTCTTCGTTCGCCTCGACGACGAGGTCGGCAAGATGGGACGACACGCGTTCGCGCGCGACGAGCTCGCGGTCCTCGAGCTCCTCAACGGCCGCAACAGCGTCAAGGACATCGCGAGGAAGACGAGGACCGGCACCTTCGCCGTGTCGAAGGTGCTTTATCGCCTCACCCGGGCCGGGCTGGCACGGCAGCGTTCGACGCCCGTCGAGGGGTGAGGCCATGGCCGGTGCGTCGAGGCAGGTGCCCAGGATCCTCGTGGCCGAGCCCGACGCGCAGGCCCGACAGAAGATCGTCTCCATCGTCCGAGAGGTCGCCGCCGAGCTCTCCACCGAGGTCGTCGTCGATCAGGCCAACAGCGGAACCACGGCCTTGGCGGCCATCTCCGATCATCGACCCGCGATCATGATCGCGGAGATCCTGCTCGAGGGTCTCAGCGGGCTGGAACTGCTGCGCCGCATCCAGGCCGACTCGCGTGCCAAGACGGCGGTCGTCTTCGTCACCTCGATGATCCGGGAGACCGATCGCTACTGGGGGTTGCGCAACGGCGCCCACGCCTACCTGCCCAAGCCCTACGACGAGGCGCGCCTGCGCGACACCATCAAGGCCCTGCTCCAGCGCGGCACCGAGGCGCAACCCGAGCCCATCGGCTGAGGCGCTCACCGTCCGGCGACGATCCCCGATTTTTGGGCCTCGTACGCATCCACGGTCCGGAGCACCTCCATCACGATCTGGTCCTCGACGGCCCGACGCCTTTCGGCATACAGGGTGGCCCCCTCTTCGGCATTGATCAGGATGCTGAAGGCGACCTGGGGCTCTCCCGCTTCGCTGGTGATGACCCCGGTGAGCCCGCTGACGCCGTCGAGGGTTCCGGTCTTGGCGCGGACCCGCTTTCCGCTCAGGCGCAGACGCGTCCGGAGGGTGCCCGGCTCGCCCGCCACCGGCAATGCGTCGATCAGCCCCTCGCCGGGCCGCGCCACGCGAGCCGAGAGCGCCAGCAGGTCGACCAGCCCCTGCGTCGTCACACGACCGGCACGGGACAACCCCGAGGCGTTCTCGACGACCAGTGCGTCGCCGCCCAGCGCCCACCAGTAGCCGTGCAGGATCACCAGCCCTTCGGCCCAGTCCCCCGGCTCGCCGGTCATCCTCCAGGCGATGGTGCGCAGGATCTGCTCCGCGATGAAGTTGTTGGAATAAGCCAGGCCGCTGTCGACGACCTCGATGAGCGGAACCGATTCGTTGGTGACGAGCGCCTCGGCGCCCGGCGGCACGACGCCGCGCTCCACCCTCAACGGCTCGCTGGCCGAAAGCTCACCCAAGATGGTGGCGAACGCCGAGCCCGTGAACAACGCCGGGTCGGTGATGCGACGACGCACGACGACGGGTCGACTTCCACCCGGGAGCGTGCCGCTCACCTCCACCACCGTGCGCTCGCCCTCGGCCCGGCTCTTCACCACGAGATTTCGCCGGCTGCCTCGATGTGCCCGGTTCTCGACCCGCACGTGGCCGTTGGGAGGCTCGATGCTCACCCCCAGCGCGCGACTGTTCGCTAGCGGGTAGACCGTGATCTCGACGGTATTGAAGGTGAGGGACAGGGCGCCGCTGGGGGCCTGGTACGCGTAGCCGCGCCCGTCCTCGGCGTATCCGGGGCCGAACGAACGATCGGAGAACGCCGAGTCGTCGACCACCAGCTTGCGGATTTCGGCCAGTTCGACCCGCTCGACGACGGCCCCCGCGAGCGCGTACAGGTCGTCGACGTCGAGCAGCGGATCTCCGGTCCCGCGCAGATACAGGTCGTTGCCCTCGCGCGAGACCGTCGTGACGAACGTGTAGTCCGGCCCCAGCAAATCGAGCGCGGCGGAGGAGGTCAGCAGCTTTTGGTTGCTGGCCGGCACGAGCGGCGTGTCGCCGAAGTAATCGAACAAGACGCGGTCCGATCGCAGATCTCGAACGTGGACCGACACCTTGGCCACGTGCTCCACTCGCGAGAGGATCTGGCCGAGGCGCGCATCGAGCCCCTGGGTGTCGAAGGACGCCGGAAGCTCTTCGCGGCCCCGCTGGCGGGCCTCGACGGCGGCGGCGAGGGCTTCGAGACGTCGCGCCAGCAGGACGTCCGGGCCAGGGGGCCCCGGGTCGTCGGGGAGGACGAGATACCGCAACTGCGCTCGCACCTCGGGCACGGGGATGTCGAGGCTCTCGACGGCCGGCGCCGCCGCCCGGAGCAGACCGATCGAACCGAGACCCGCGAGAAGGCAAAGGCCGAGAACCTGCGCGGTGCGCTTTGCGGGCAAGGACACGAGCACGAAATTGCGTCGGCGAGGACCGAAACGCCGCCTTCAAGGGTTACCGTTTCGCTGGAGGTTGCAACCCTCGATCGCATCCAGCCACCGCGTGCGACGAAGGGGCGCGGACGGCGTATCGTCGATTCACCCTCCCGCGTGCATCGCCCGCGACGGGGTCGCCGGGGATCGGAACGTCCCGCGAGGCGACGACACGGTTCCATGCCGAGGCCGGCTCCACGGCTCGAGGCTCGAACCCCTCCTCGACGCTCCATGGGTCTCGCGCCCGGCCGACGGCGTTCGCCGACCGTGTTCGCGCGTCGCCGAGCCCTCGCAGAGACGAGGTCGTCCCCCTCAGAGGCGAATGTCGACGTGCGCCTTCGCCCTCAGTTGGCGGCGAAGCTCCTGCTCGGCCTTGAAGTAGGCCTCCTCTTCGAGCTGCTGGCGGATGCGATCCTTGGCCTGCTCGTAGCTGAGCGCCGCCGACTCGATCTTCTCGACCACCTTGTAGACCACGTACCCCTGCCCGGAGGCGAGTGGCCCCACCACCTGGTTCTTCTTGGCGGCGAAGATGGCGTCCTCCATGGCGGGGGCGACATCCCCCCGACCGATGGTCCGCACGCGCTCGGACGTGTCGCCGAGCTCGGCGGCGATCCGGTCCGGAGCCTCACCGTCTCGCAGCCGGCGCGCGACCGCCTGCGCCCGTGCGAACGCCTGATCGCGATCGGTGCTTCCTTGGGACTTCGGCGTGAAGACGAACTGCTCCACCTTGACCTTGGCGCTCTCGTCGCGGGTCATCTTGCGGTAGTGCTCGCGAACCTGGGCCTCGGAGACCGACCACGTGGCCAGGTAGTGCGGCACCTTGTAGAGCAGGATCTGATCGCGCAGCTCGTCGCGGTACTCCTCCCACGATCCGTACTCGTCGCTGGCCTCCACCTGCGTCCGGAGCTCGGCCACGGTCAGGCCGTTGCTCCTCGCGACGTTCTCCAACCCGCGCCGGAGGTCCTCCTCGTCGACGGTGATGGAGAACTTCGCGGCCTCGGCCTTCATCAAGGTGAAGTCGATGAGCTCGTCGAGGACCCGCGCCTCCACGTCGCGGCGCTTCTGCTCCCGCATCTGCGGGCTCGCGGTGCTCGGGAGCTGGCTGAGCGCTTCGTGGAGCAACGGGTGACCGTTGGTCGTGCGCTC
>CAZYSW010000510.1:0-4469 GCA_964650105.1 uncultured Nannocystaceae bacterium | reverse complement strand
GGATCTCGCAGGGGTCCGGGAGATCGGGGGCTTCCCAGAGCGCCTCGTGTGAACCAGCGGCGGGGGCCAGAGCCGAGACGCTACGACGAGGCGGGTACGACGGGTACGACCGCTGGGGCCGACACGGCGGCGGAAGAGGCGGCGATGAGGGGCGCTCGCCTGTAGAGCTGCTTGGAGATGGCATCGCAGATGACCCTGACGAGGTCGTCCACCACCGCGTAGACCGCTTGCTCGAGCTCCCGGTAGACCTGCTCGTCGAGGCCGTCCTTCGCTGTCCCATGCGCGACATCGTTCCGCCTGCGAAGGAGCTGCTGGATTGCGCCGGTCCAAGGCGTGACGAGCGCCGGTTCCAGGCCCAGCCGGTACAAGATCTTACGAAGAATGACCGGCTTCAGATTCGACTCGGTGTCGACCAAGGAGTCGGCGTCCAGGGTGACCGACCGGCCCGCGAGCGCCGCGAAGGAGTCGATGAACTCACGGTCGCGGGCGAAGCGGTGCAGCTTCGTATCGTCGGGAAGGTCTCGCTTGAAGATCTTGCACTTCGAGTTGGGGTCACGCAGCGCCTGGAAGACCTCGCTCAACGACGCCGCCGCGATCGCTGCGTTGGCCTCTTCCACGAGCAAACCCGATGCATTCAACGACTCGACATACGTCAGCAGGATCGCCTTGCACAGGCCCTCGAAGTGGGCATACAGCATCACGACCAACGACTTTCGGTAGACCTTCCGCTTGGCCTCGTCGGAGATGAACGCGAGGCGGTTGCGGAGGAACCTGAGTTCGGCCTCGCGCCACTCGCGTTCCACCTCAATCTGGGCGCGTACGTCCGCGAGGTCTACTGCAGGCATTCGCTCACCTTCTGGTCGACAAACGCCACCCGCGCCTTCAGGGCGGCCGAGTAGTTCTTGCCGCCACCGGTGGTCAGCTTCTTGAACTCGGCGTCCTGCTTGATGCCCCGAAGAGCCTCGGCGAACTTGGCCTTCGTCTCCGCGTCGCCAGCGGTGAGCTTGTCGAGATGGGCCTGAAGTCCAAGCGTGAACGCCTCGAAGTGAAGGGCCGAGAAGTAGCCCATCGGGTTGCCCTTCTCGTTGAACCCGCCCTATTCACCGAGGGGGAGGCATATCCAAAGCACGTAACGCCTGGTTAGATACGCAATCCGTGCAGGCACGAGGGCTCGCACCGCGGCGGAGGCGGCGTTCGGCGAGCAAGCTGACGAGACGGAGCGAGAGTGGGCGCCGATCGGATCGCGATGGAGGGAGCTCAGGAGGGCGCGTCGAGCTCGCGAAGGCGCGAGCCGATCGCCGACCAGAGCGCGCCGGCGACGCCGCTGATCGAGATCACGACGCGACGGGCATGGAGGAGGAAGCGACCGGCGACGCGCAGCACGCGTTCGCGAAGCGTGCGCAGGCTCATGCGGGCGTCGTCGACGCCGAGCGGGGTGAGGCAGCGCAACGCGTGCATCGCGTTGTAGGCGAGGAGGTTGAGCTGGAAGGTGACCGCGTTCGCGCGGAAGTCGGCCGAGTCCTCGGGACGGACGCCCTCGACTTGGAAGGAGAAGGCGCCGCGCGGCGCGGAGCTGAGCGCGGGCGCGAGCACGTCGCTGAGCTCACCGAGGTGACTCTCGGCGCAGCCTCGCCGACGGTAGGCCGCGAGCAACTCGGCCGTCTCGCGCGCACGCGGATCGAGGTTCGTGACGAGCCAGAAGTGGTGCAGGTAGAGGTCGTCAGCCCGTTCCTGCACGACGAGCGTCATGCGGCGGAACTTCGTCCACGCCGGCGGTTGCAGCTCGAGCTCGTGGAGGAACTCGCGCGGCTCGTTCGTGCGGCGGCCGGCGGGTCGCTTGAGGAACGGCTTCGCCTCGCGATCGAACCAGGCGTGGTTCCGGACGCGGGCGAGGTACGCGATCCGCTTGCTCTCGAGGAGCGCGAGGGTCTTCTCGCTCACCATCCCCGCGTCGATGCGGATGAGCACCGACTCGCACACGCGACCGACGAGGCGCGCGACGAGCCCGGTGACGAACTCGCCGAAGTCCTCGGCGGCGTGCGCGGTTCCCTTGCGCAGCAGCGCGCCCAGCATGTCGCCGGTCTCCCCGCACACCGCGATGAGCGGATGAAAGATCGTCGCGCGGTAGTGCCCGTTGTACTTCGCGCCGCTCTGGTGTCCTTCCACCTCGATCGGCATGCCGTCGACGTCGACGGTGAGGCGCTTGTAGCGACGGCCGCCATTCGCGCTCAGCAGCCGCGCCACGGCGAGCTCGAAGACGGCATCGGAGAGTGTGGCGAGATTCTCCGGCGTTCCCAGCCAGTACGTCATCCGTGACAGGGTCGGTTGGGACGCGAGTCCGTCGGGCAGCAGCTCGTCCTCGCCGACCGGCCGCAGCGGCTTGTCCCCCGCGCGATCCGAGACCGCGAGTCGCAGCGCCGGATCGTGCCGAAGGTGATCGGCGTCGTCCTGGTCACGCCAGCCGAGCGCGATGAGCGCCGTGCGCGTCGTGATGAGCTCCGCCGCCGGGTGCGTCAGTCTCTTCGGATCCCGAGGATCCTTCAGGTGCCGCTGCAGGAAGCGGCGTACACCGCCTCGCTCCAGCACCTCGCGGATCAACACCGCGCCTGCGCCGTCCGTCAGCCGCTCGTCGCGCGTCTCCACCCGCAGCGACCCGTTGAACCGCAGACCTGCCATCACCTGCGCTTCACCCATCGGCGACCTCCGTCAGGAGCGCCGCTCATGCAGGAATCGAATCAGGCGCAGGGGATCGGTGCGGTCCAAGCGCCGCCATCGGTGAATAGGACGGGTTGAGCGCGGCGTAATGCGAGTGGCCCAGCCGCTCGTTCCGCCCGGAGATTTCCACGGCGAACGTGCTGCGCAGGTTCAGGTGTTCCGACCAGTCGAGCGCTCGCACGCCTTCGTACATGGTGTCGGCGTCGGGAGCCGGCACCGAGCCCACGGGAAGGAGCACGCGCATGGCCGTGCGCAAATGGAGGCAGGCGTTCAGCGCATCGCGAAGGGTGCCGTCGAAGGCCACCACGCCACGGCCGGGCCGGATGGATGGGATGCCGAGCGCGCGGAGTTCCTCCGCGAGCAGGTCTTCGGTTCCCGCGGATGCGGTGGCGTACAGTTTCACGACCTGGTTCACGGCTTCACGACCTGATTCACGACGGCCTCTTTCGGCGAGGCGATGGGACGACCAGACGACCCCGAGGCTTCCGAAGACGACGAGGACCACGCGACGACACGGTCCCGTCCGGACTCGCGACGCCGGCGCGGCTTAGCACAGCCGGAGGCGATGACCGGCGTCGACGACGCCAGGAACCACGCCGGGCGCCGGAATTCGCCTGCGACTCAAGCACTTCACCCTCATGCCGATCGGAAGCTCCGACATGATGGACCCTCGAGCCCCCGGCCCCAGCATTCTCCTCGTCGACGACGATCCGCTCCTGTGCGACCTGATCGCCCGGATCCTCACCGACCAGGGTTTCCAGGTCACGACGGCGCACAATCTGGCGGATGCCCGCCTGCTCCTTCGGGAAGCGTCGCTCGCGATCATCGACGTGATGCTTCCGGACGGCTCCGGGCTCGAGCTGCTGAGCCTCGCCCGCTCCCTCGGCCTCGAGCTCGACGCGCTGGTCCTCACCGGCAGGCACTCCCCCGAAATCGCCGTGGAGGCGCTTCGCCTGGGCGCGGTCGATTACCTCCAGAAGCCCGTGGATGCGCCATCCATCCTGCGCGCCGTCCGGAGTGCGTGGGAAAAGCGTCGGGCACGGGCCGACCTCGCACGCATTTCCGCCCGCCTCGCGGAGGATCACCACCTCACGGCACTCGGGCGCATGGCGGCGGGGGCAGCGCACGAGATCAACAATCCCATCGCTGCCGTGCTCTCCAATCTGGCCGCCGCCGAGGGGGAGCTCGCCGTGCTGGACCGCTTCCTCGCCGAGCGCTCCGAGCTCGCACGAAACGGCGCGGCGACGGAACTCGAGCGCGCACGACAGGCGGTGAACGAGCTGCGGGGAATCGTGTCGGATTGCGTGGTCGGATCGCGACGCATCGTGGACATCGTCCGCGGCATGCGTCAGCTCGCTCCGCCGGAGCCCCGCCCCACGTCCGAATCCCAGGAGATTCACCTCCCGATGGTTCCCGTCTCGGTGGTGCTGCAGGAGACGGAGCGCCTCGTCAGCCAGCGTCCCGATGCGTCATCCGCCCGTTGGCGCAATACGGTGCCCTCGGAAGTGCTGGTCGCCGTCACCGCAACGGACCTGGCGGAGTGCCTGGCCGATCTCGTCGCCAACGGCCTGCGGGCCATCCAGCACGTGGACGACGGCACGGTCACCTTCACGGCGAGCATCGAGAACGGCCAGCTCGTCTTCGTGGTCGAGGACGACGGCACCGGCATCGGTCAGGAGGATCTGCCTCACGTCTTCGATCCGTTCTTCACGCTTCAGCTCGGCGACGCACCGGGTCTGGGAATGGCTGTCGTT
>CAZYSW010000509.1:0-4511 GCA_964650105.1 uncultured Nannocystaceae bacterium | reverse complement strand
GTCGCCTGGGACGACGCGTGGGAGATCACGCGAAACACCATCGCGTACACCAACCACACCCTCTTGCCGGAGGCGCTGGAGAAGTGGCCCATCGCGATGTTCGGCCGCCTGTTGCCGCGCCACCTGTCGATCATCTTCGAGATCAACCGTCGCTTTCTCCGGCAGGTCCAGATCCACTCCCCCATGGACGAGGAACGCCTGCACCGGATGTCGATCGTCGGCGAGGAGCCGGAAAAGCACCTGAGGATGGCTCACCTGGCCGTGGTCGGATCGCACAGCATCAACGGTGTCGCGCGCCTGCACTCACGCCTGTTGCGCGAGAAGGTCTTGCCCGACTTCGCGGAGATGTGGCCCGAACGATTCAACAACAAGACCAACGGCGTGACGCCTCGGCGCTGGATCCTGATGGCGAACCCCCGGCTGGCCGACGCCATCTCCAGGCGGATCGGTCGGCGATGGGTGACGGATCTGGAGCAGCTCGAGAAACTGGCGGCGTACGTCGACGACCCGGAGCTCGGCGCGGAGCTTCGGGCGATCAAGCACGCGAACAAGCAGGACCTCGCCGAGCTGATCCGGGATCGCTGCCGGGTGCGATGCGATCCGGACTCGATCTTCGACGTTCAGGTCAAGCGGCTGCACGAGTACAAGCGGCAGCTCCTCAACTGCCTCCACATCATCGCGTTGTATCAGCATCTCAAGAACGACAACCCCACCGACTTCGTGCCGCGGACCTTCATCTTCGGGGGAAAGGCCGCGCCTGGCTACGCGATGGCCAAGCTGCACATCAAGCTGATCAACGACGTGGCCACCACGATCAACATGGACCCGGCGGTGCGCGATCGCATCAAGGTGGTGTTCGTGCCGAACTACGGCGTCTCGCTGGCCGAGCGGATCATCCCCGCCACCGACGTGTCCGAGCAGATCTCGCTGGCGGGCAAGGAGGCCTCGGGCACCGGGAACATGAAGTTCGCGATGAATGGTGCGCTGACCGTCGGAACTCTGGACGGGGCGAACATCGAGATCCGCGAGGCCGTCGGAGAGGACAACTTCTTCTTGTTCGGCATGGATGCGGCGACCGTCGAGGCGCGACAGCGTGACGGCTACGATCCCGCCGAGTGCATCAAGGCCACACCCCGCCTGGAGGCCGCGCTGGAGCTCGTCTCCTCGGGCTTCTTCAGCCCCGACGACCCGCGGCGCTTCGAGCCCGTCGTCCACGACATGTTCACCCGAGACCAGTACATGGTCTGCGCCGACTTCGACAGCTACGTGCAGTGCCACGAACGCGTGGCGGCGGCGTATCGCGACCCCGAGGGGTGGACCCGCAAGGTGATCCACAACCTCGCCAACGTGGGCCGATTTTCGAGCGATCGCACGATCCGCGAGTACGCCGAGGAGATCTGGGGCGTGTCTCCCGTCGAGATCACGCTGCCGGGACACGAGCCGACCCACGACCTGCGGGCGACGGCTCGCAAACGGGCCTGAACGTGGGCATGCCCGACGGGTGAGGGGCTCGGCGCGCGCTCCCGAGCGGTCGCGCTGCGCGCCGCAGCGACGCCTCGCCGGGGTTCCTTTGACAGCCCTTCGCCGGAGGCGCACGCTCCGAAACGGCCGTGACCCATCGCCCCGCCACCAAGGGACGCCGGTTCCTGCGCCTGGCCGGAATGGTCTCGCAGGTGGCGGGCGGGTACGCCAAGGCCCGGATCAAGTCCGTGTTCCAGTCCGAGGAGAGGGCTCGGGCCGAGCGCGAGGCGATCCATCAGCGCAACGGCGAGGTGATCGCCCGGACGCTCGGGGAGCTCAAGGGTGCGGTGATGAAGCTGGGCCAGATGGCGTCGGTGGCCCGGGACATCCTGCCGCAGGAGCTCGCCGAGGCGCTCGGGACCCTGCAACGCGAGGCGCCGCCCATGCCGTTCGAGGTCATCGCCGAGCAGATCGAGTCCGAGCTGGGGGCCGCTCCCGAGACGCTCTTTCGCCGCTTCGAGCGGATCCCGTTCGCGGCAGCCTCGATCGGACAAGTCCACCGCGCCACGACGGACGACGGGCGCGAGGTGGTGGTGAAGGTGCAGTACCCCGGGGTCGACGAGGCCGTCGACTCCGACCTCGCCCACCTCAAGATCGCCTTGCGCGCGAGCGGCCTGGTGCGGCTGGACAAAAAGGCCCTGGACGCCGTCTTCGCCGAGCTCAAGGCCCGTCTGCACGAGGAGCTCGACTACTGCAACGAGGCGGACAACGTCCGCTTCTTCCGCGACGTCTATCGCGACCAAGTGGGCGTCGTGGTCCCCGAGGTGGTCGGAGAACGCAGCTCCCAGCGCGTGCTCACCCTCACCTACGAACAAGGCGACCACATTTCGGAGATCGAGGGCTATCCGCAAGAGGTGCGCGACCGGCTCGGCGAGCGGCTGTTTCGCCTCATGGCGCAGCAGGTCTTCGAGCTGAAGACCATCCACGCGGATCCCAATCCGGCGAACTTCGCCTTTCGGCGGGACGGAACGGTGGTCTTGTACGACTTCGGGTGCATCAAGCGCCTCGATCCGAGCATCGTCGACGCGTACGCCGACACCGTGGCGGCCGGGCTCGTGGAGGACTACGCGGGCGTCGAGGCGGGGCTCGTGCGTCTGGGTGCTCGGAACCCCGATGGGCCGCCCGTCAGCCCGGAGTACTACAAGATGTGGCGCGACATCTTCGCTCGGCCCTTCGTGTGCGACGGACCGTTCGACTACGGCCGCGCCACGCTTCACCGGGAGGCGCTCGAGCACGTGCCGGGCTTTCTGGCCAAGCACGTGAGATCGTTCCGACCGCCGGCCGAGCTGGTGTTTCTCGATCGGATGGTCGTCGGGCACTACGGGACCTTGCGGCGCCTGGGAGCGCGGGGCGACTTCCGACCGCTGCTCGTGCCGCACCTCTCGGGTCGCTACGGCATCGTCTGAGGCACACGGTCGCGCGACGATCGAGACACCGCCGCCCGAGCGCGGAGGGTCGCCTGCGGTCGCCGGACGACGCGCTGCGGACACGTTGCCGAGGGTGTCCTGCGGATCCGGCGGCGGCCGGCCACAGCGTGTAAGGAGCGGTGGGAGGATCGCGAACGGCTCGGGCCATCGGGCGGTCGTGCGTGCTCGAAGACGGTGGGCGCGTTCGGGTCGTGCGAGCGGTCGCCGGGCGTTTTGGGTTTGTTATCATGAGGCATGACGCGGGCGTCCGACATCGGCCTCGAGCTGTTGACCGTGAATCTGTCGCCGACGGTTCGGACCCGCGAAGCGGTGTTCGACGGGCTCGCCGAGGGCACGCGGGTGTCGACGCCCAAAGGTGCGCTGAGGATCGAAGGACTGCGTCCGGGACAGACGGTCTTCGCCGTCGACCCACGAACCGGCCGACTCGAGGTGTCCGAGGTCTTGCTGGTGCGTAGCTGCACACGGGAGTGCATCGACCTCGACGTCGGTGACGAGGGCCTGTGCCTGGTTCCGTCACAGCCCATCTGGAGCGTCGACCGGGGCTGCTTCGTGCCCGCGGGCGACCTCGTGACCGCCCGCGCGCAGCGCGTGCTCGTGCTGCGCGGCGGCGAGCTGCGAGAGCGACCCGTCCGGCGAGCACCTCCCTACGCCGGTTTGCACCGCGTTCACGCGGTCGTCCTCGCCTCGCCGCTGCATGCCCTGGTGGCCGGCGGCCTCGTCGTCCGCGACGCGACGGCCGAGCCCACCCGGACCCGGTGAGGACGACGGCGAGCGAGGCCGCCGAGGCGGCGGGCGTAGGGAGGCCGGGGGCGAGACGAACCCGAGTCGTCGGCGCTCAGCGCCGGGGCTCGCGGACGACCGTCCGCTTGACGCCGCTGCACTCGGCGTTGACCTCGACGCGGGCATCGTAGCCGTCGGCGATGCCGTCGAAGCGGACGTCCATGATGCCGCCGTGCGGGGTGGTCAACAGGATCGCATCGCCGGGCAGAAGCCGGAGCTCGTAGGTCGTCGCGCTGCGGATCTCGAAAGGATCGCGGCTCGACGGCTGCGCGTCACCGGCTCGAACCAGCACCCCTTTCCAGGGATCGCGACACAGGCTCTCGAGCTCGACCAGAAATCCGCCGTCTTCGGTCGGCGCGTCGGGCTGGACCGCGTCGCTGCGCAGGTCTTCGACGGTGGTGGACCGCTCGGCGGCCGTGGGCTCGGAGGGCTGCACGGGTGCGGCGACGCTCGGTCGGCACGCCGCGGCCACGAGCGTGGCCACCACGGTGACCCGGGGCAACCGACCCTGCGCCATCGGTCGCAGCATATCAGGACGGCACACCGGCGAGGGGACGACCCGATCGGCACCGGGGCGCCCTCGGGTCGCGCTCCGTACCGGGATCGAAGGGCGTGGGCGCAACCGCTCGTCGACGCCGTACCCGCGCGCCCCGACCCGCGACGGCGCCTCTCAGCCCAAAGAGACGCGAACCTCGGGGACCCATACCCCGCCGAGCAGCTCGGCGATGGCTTGTGAGCCGCGACGGCAACCGCTACACGGTTCGCAACGAGGCTTGGAACGGA
>CAZYSW010000508.1:0-4513 GCA_964650105.1 uncultured Nannocystaceae bacterium | reverse complement strand
ACTTCGCCACGCGACCCCAGACGCGCCGCCCACTACGCGCACTCACTTCGCCACGCGAACCCGCAAGCACCGACGAGCGCCGACCGGGGCGTCCACGAAGAGGGGGGTCGGCCAACTTCGGCAGCCGCGGCGCTGCGGTATCACCACCTGGCGTCGCTCGGTCGGGATGTACGCGATGGGGCGGGGCGCCGGCCGTTGGCGCAGGCTCGTCCCCGACCCCGCTAGGACGCGCCGCCCGTTACGCGCACTCACTTCGCCACGTAAACCAGGACGCGCCGCCCGTTACGCGCACTCACTTCGCCACGCGACCCGAAACGCCGTACTCGAAACGCGCCGGATGCTCGGCGAAGTCGACCGGCGGCGAGCTCCAACGCGCCGACTCCCCCGGACCGAGGCGCTCGGCCTTGGCATAGGTGGAGGCGACCCCCACCAGCTTGTCGTTCGCATCGAACCCCAAGATCTGGATCCGCACGAACTGGGCCGGCGTGTTCCCCTCGTTGAACACCTTGCCCGAGAATTCGAGCCGGTCTCCGAACGCGGCCTTCTGCGGCTCGGCGACCTCGAGCCGCAGCCCCTCGACCAGCTCGGGCGCCCAGGTGGCCCGCCGCGGGACCACCTCGAAGGTCACCGAAGCGTGCGGCTTCGGATCGTTGATCAGCAACGAGATCGGTGCCCGCTCCCCGGGCTGCAGCAGGTCGGCCTCGGCGAAACCGTTGTGCGTCCCGACCTCGTTGCCCTGCTCGTCGAGCAGCACGGCCACCACCTCCGGCTTGGCGATCGGGAAGGGCGACGTGTTCGTCACGTAGCCGAGCGCGTAATAGCTGGTCTTGTACCCCGGCTTGTTGCGGTGAAACTCGAACGTCGCCGTCGCGGGCACCGGAGGCGTCTCGGGATCCGCCGGGGGCGCATCGACGACGACCGAGGGGTTCTTCTTCGCCGTCGTGCTCGGGACCGCGGGCGGCGTGGCGACCTCGGTTCGCGTCGCGGGCGCGGATGCGGACGGCGGACTGGCCGGTTCCTGATCGCGAACGAGCAGCAGGTACACCACGACCGAGGACAGCAGCACGACCACGCCGACGACGACGAGCAGCAGCGTGACGCGGGCGTTGGTCTGCTGCACCACCATGTGCACGCCCACGCGTTCCGCCACGCCGTCGCGCAATCGATAGACGACGCCGCAGTACGAGCAGCGTCGCTCTCCTCGTGCATCGGGCATGGAATCGTCGTTGGCTCCACAGCTCGGGCAGGCGATGGCTTCGGTCGGCACCGGACGAGAGAATACCGGGCCGCGTGACGGCCCGCGCGCGACGTCGGCGTTGCCGGGCGGCTTCGCCCGCGAGCGCAGACGCCCGATCGCAACCACCACCCGTGTTTCCCCGCGGTCGCCTGCGCGTCCCGGCCGCGCGAATTCGCGCGCGTCTGATCTTGAAAGTTCAGTAACTACCCGTACAATCCAGTGTCGCGCGACCCCGCGCTCGATTCCCGTCGGAGCCGATCATCGACACCCCCTTGCACCGCACGGCGACACCACGCTCGATGTCGTCACCCTCGACCCTCCGCGAGCTGTGCGAGGCCGAGGGCCTGTCCCCCGACGAGCTGGACGAGGTGCTGGCGTGGGCGCTCGCGCGCGCCAGCATCATCGTCACCGAGATCGCGCCCGACTCCCCGCTGCTCGAGCTGCTCGCACCGAGACAGGCCTCCCTCGATCGCCCGCCCGCTCGTGCGCCGATCGACACCGCGCCTGCGCCCGAGCCCGTCGACGCGCCCCCTCCTGCGGCGGTGGATTCGGAGCCCGAGCCCGCGCGCACGCGCAGGCCCACCTTGCATGGCCTGCCGATCCCCTCTCCACCTCCACCACCGCCGCCGCGGCGCGTCGAGCCCCCCGATGCACCGGCGACCCTGGTCGACGCATCGTCGCGCACGGACCCGCCGGCGCGACCCGATCGCCGCGTGACCCCCGAGTCTCTCGGGCGCGTCGGCACCGACCCCAAGGCGACGCTGTACGGCGTCCCCGTGTCCGCGATTCACGGCGACCCTCCGCCCGCTCGCGACGACGATCCCGACGTGGCGATCGACGTCGCCGACGCCGAGATCGAGCTCCTCGACGACGACGATCTGCTCGAAGAGGAGGAGCCCGCGACCCTCGAACCGGTGGAGCACGGGTTCGCCCCCACGCGCCCCTCCACCCCCGAGGTCCTCCGCAAGGACCGTCGCTATCGGCTCGAGCAGCCCATCCGGGTCAAGTACGAGCGCTGGGATCAGTTCATCGATCTCTACACCAAGGACATCAGCCGCGGCGGCGTGTTCGTGCAGACCACGGACCCACCTCCGTTGCACACCAAGGTGACCCTGCGCATGGCTCTCCCCGGGGGCGGGGTCCGGGAGCTGAAGGTGCTCGGCGAGGTGGTGCATGTCGTGGGCCCCGAGACGTCGACCAGCACCGGAATGCCGGCGGGGTTCGGCCTGCAGTTCGTCAACGTCACGCCCGACCGGCGACGGCTCCTCGAGCTGGTCGTCGAGCACGCCCGCGCCATCGAGCAGGGCCGCCTGGAGGAGGCCGAGCTCGCTTCGAAGGTGATCGAGATGAGCGCGGACGCGTCGAGCTCCTCGCTGAGCCTCAGCCTGACCGACGCCGAGCAGCAAAGGCTCGACGAGCTGGAGACCGCCTTCGAAGCGGCCAAGCACGCCGACGATCGCGCCCTGCTCCACCTCGGCGACGACCCGACACCCGAGGAGATCCGCGCCGCGTTGGCGCTCGCCAGCCAGCAGTGGCAGCACGAGGCGTACGGCCGCGAGATGCCCTCGGAGATCCGGAACGTGGCGCGCGCGATGATCCGCCGGCTCGAGCTCGCCGCCGAGAACGTGGAGCGGTCGTTGCGGGGCCGCCCGGTGCTCCCCCCGGATGGCGTCCCCGAGCCCGTGTTCAACGATCTGACTCCCATCGGCGTGCCGCAGGTCGACGACGCCTCCGACCGATACGCGCACGCCGCCGCAGACCCACCCGCGTCGACCGACGCGTCGGAGCCACGGGCCACCGCCGACGACCGCCGCAGACCCACCGGCCTCAAGCATCGCCTGGCCAAGATGCTCGGGCTCGAGCAACAACAGCCGGTGCAAGAGGCCACCACGCGTTCGTCGAGCGACATCTTCGACGACGCGATCCGGGCCATCAACGACAAGCGATATCTCGAGGCGGTCGAGATCCTCGCCTCCGTCACGCGGCGGCAACCGGGCAACGCCCGCGCGCTGGTGCTCATGCGCTTCGCCGAGGCGCGCCTGCTCGTCAAGCGCGCGGCCATCCCCGATGCCATCGAGAAGTACGAAGAGGTGTTGCGCCTCGACCCTCGGCACCGCGCGGCGCAGCGCGACCTGGCCATGCTTCGCTGCCTGCACTGAGCCCGCGATCTTTCGACGAGCGTGGCGCAAGGAGGCCCGCATCGGTTCTGCGCCTGCTCGGATGACGCTATGCTCCGCCGGTGCGCGCCCTGGCTGCAGTCTCGTCGACGCTGCTCCTTTGCGGCTGCTTCGCGCAACGCCCACGCGCCACCGTGGGGCCCGACCAGGTCCGCAGCGGGCTGGCCTTGCCGGCCGCGCCGGTGACGATCCACGAGGATGCGTTCGGCATCCCGCGGGTCGAGGCGCGGAGCCTGACCGACGCGGCCTTCGCCCTGGGCTATCTGCACGGCGAGCAGCGGCTGTTTCAGATGGACATGCAGCGCCGCCTCGGACAAGGCCGCCTGTCGGAGCTCGTCGGCAAGCGCACCGTGGGCGCCGACCGCTTCCTGCGAACGCTCGGGCTGGGCCGCGCCGCCCAGCGCATGTACGACGCGCTGCCCGACGACGAGCGCCGGATCGTCGACGCCTACGTCGAGGGCGTGAACCTGGCCATCGACCGCCTGCCGCCTCCACCCGAGTACGCCCTCTTGGGCAGCCGCCCCGCACCCTGGACCGCCGTCGACAGCCTGGTGTGGCTCGAGGTGATGAACCCGAACCTCTCCGGCGACTTCCGCTCGGAGGCCCTGCGCGCCCGCCTCGATCGCGCGGTCGGGCGCGAGCTCACCGATCGCTTGATGCCCGAGCGCCCCTACCCGGACGACGGCCCGATCATCTGGCGCCCACCCGGGCGCGACGACACCCCCGACACGATGCCGCACGTCGCCACCGCCCCGGCCGAAGCCGACGACGGCAAGACGCCGGCCGTACGCGCCGTCGGATCCCGGCGCGCGCCGTGGGCCGACGGTCTCGAGCTCGCGCTGGCGCTCGTCGGCGAGGGGATTGCGGTCGGCTCCAACAACTGGGTCGTGCACGGCGACCGCACGGCCACGGGCAAGCCCATCCTGGCCAGCGACCCCCACCTGCAGGTGCGGATTCCCGGCACCTGGTTTCTCGCCGAGATCGACACGCCCGAGGTCCACGCCATCGGCAGCACGCTGCCCGGGTTACCCGGCATCGTGATCGGCCACAACGAGCACATCGCGTGGGGCCTCACCAACGGCACCGTCGACGTGCAGGA
>CAZYSW010000507.1:1935-4513 GCA_964650105.1 uncultured Nannocystaceae bacterium | reverse complement strand
CTCGATTGCTCTCTCTTCGAGGGCAGCGAGGAGTTCTGCACCGCACAGGAAACCGCCGTCGAGCAACAGTGCTCGGGTGACTCGGCCTGCGAGGGGTACGTCGGCATGGGTGAAGGCGGCTGCGAGTACGGCGAGATCTGCCCCGATGGCGAGCGCCGTTTTTCCTGTGACTCCTCGACGGCGACCTGCACCTGCTACGAAAACGACGTCGAGACGGCCACCTGCGCACTCGAAGCGTCCTGCGCAGAGGTCGACTTCGTCGACCAAGCCGCGGCTTGCTGCGACTGGGCGTCTTGACCGTTCGCAAACGGCCTCGTGTGTCTACGATTTCCGTCCACGCGCGCACACTCTCGCACGAGCAGCAATCGGGGCTGCAGCGCCCGAAAACGCGGGATTTCGAGCGGTTTCACGGCTGCGCAGTGACCCGACTCACTCCTACGAGCACCGAAGCGACACGAGCGGACGAGCCCCGCGGCCAAAACCCTTTAGGATCCCCAGGGGGGGATGATGGTCGGATCGATGCATCTGCGGTGGGCCGCAATCGGAGTTCTCGGCGTGCTTCCACTCGCGTGCAGTGTCGGCGAGGCCGGGGACGGTCCCACCTCGTTCGGCAGCCTCACGGGCCCCACGTCGGCGAGCGCTTCGGGTGAGACCTCGAGCACGAGCGGCGGTACCGGCGACGAAGGCGGAACCACCGGCTCGCCGACCACGACGCCCGACCCGACGTCCTCCGGTCCGACGTCGTCGGACCCCGACACCGGGTCCGAAGACGACGACACCGCCAGCCCGGAGGACACCGGTACGCCGGCGATGTGCGGCAACGGCACCGCCGAGGGTGACGAGGCCTGCGACGGGAACGATCTTCGCGGAGAGACCTGCGAAAGCCAGGGATACGCGGGAGGCATCCTCGGCTGCCGCCCCGATTGCACCGACTTTCACTACGCCGCGTGCCAGGCACCCGAAAGCTGCGGTGACGGGGTGAAGAACGGCACCGAGCAGTGCGACGGAGCCGACCTCGGGGGCCAGACCTGCCAGACACTCGGCTGGGACATGGGCGTCCTGTCGTGCTCGGCCAACTGTGCGTTCAACACCTCGGGTTGCCAGAATGCTCCTTGCGCTCCGATCTTCGGCGACTGCAGCCAGATTCCGTGTTGCGAGGGCCTCTTCTGCTTCCCCATCAATGGCAACACCTGCGGACCGACGCCCTGACGCCTCGGTCGGCATCGGCGTCCCCTCCGTCGCGCGCGCCGAAGGCCCCGCACCGGCTACTCGAAGATGAGAGCCACCGAGCTCGAGCCCGGATACTCGAGCATCGCCGAAGCTTCGAGCTCGACGTCGTCGCCCAACGAGCCGTAGTCGGTCACGCACGCGCTTCCCTCCAGTGGGTCGCAGGCGCACGACGCCCCCGGTGTGCACGCCCGAGCCTTAGCGCGGAACCGGTACGAGCCTTCCGGCGCATCGAGCCGCAGATAGCAACTGCTCGGGCACATCCCCTTCGCGCAGCCGTCGGGCATCTGCGTGGTTTCGACGATCCGACCGTTCCAGCTCGGCGCGTCATGGCTCCCGCCCGGGGCGATGACCACGAAAGGACCCGGATCCTGCGAGCATCCCTGCACTCCCCCGAGGCACTCCTCGGTCCGCGCCGTCTTGCATCCGATCGCGGGGAACGAAGGATTCATCGCGACGTCGTCGATCGAGTACACGGGGACGTTTCCCTCGCAGCTCCCATGACTCCCCACCAGCACGATGTGCCGATCGGTCGCGTTCTCGATCCGCACCGACACCGTTGGGGCATTGCCCTCCGGATCGTCGGCGTACATCGAGCACATCTCGTCGCCGGATCCTCCGGCCCCCGAGTCGTCGCCGCATGCAGTGGCCAGACAAGCAGCAGTCACAAGAGGCAAGAAAGCGAGTCGCAGATCGAGCAAGCGCATGACTCGAGTGTACCCGCGCCCGGGCCTGGCCCCCACCCATCCCCGTCGTTTGCCTCGCAGCCACCGCACCACCCCTCCCGCCCGAGCCAAAGCGCGCCCCACCCGAACCCCGCGCTCGACGACCGTGAGCCGGGTTTGCCGTGCGTGGTTGCTCCAAGTCGCTGGTGTGCCTGCAGCGAGCTCCGTGATCCGAGGTCTCCCCGCGGAGCGACGCGGTGAGCAGGCGTGCGTGCCCTGGTACGAGCAGCGGCAGCTTCCGACGAGCAGCGAGGACGTGTGCGCGTCGGCCGTGACGATCCCGCGCCCCGTGTCTCGGATCCTCTACGCGAGGCTTCGGCGGCCGCCTCCGGAATCGCCGACCGGCGCCGTGGCCCGCCGTGAGCCCGCCTCGCCGATCGTGGATCGCTTTTTCGCCTCGGAGCCGGACGTCACCCTCGCGGATCGGAGGCGACGACCTCGTGCATCCGGTCCATCAGCCACTTGTCGCCGCCCCCGTCGCCCAGCGCGGCGATGGCCTCGCGCGCGAGCGGGGCGGCGCGTCCGGGGCGACCGCGCGCAGCCTCGGCCAACGCCGCACGGGCGATGCTCACCGCCCCCAGCCGGACGCCCTCGGTCGAGAGCACCGACACGGCGAGGGTGCGAGC
>CAZYSW010000507.1:0-1918 GCA_964650105.1 uncultured Nannocystaceae bacterium | reverse complement strand
GGCCTCGCCCCGCTGCTCGTAGTCGCGCGCGACCTCCTCCCATTCGCGCCGAGCCTGTCGGGTGCGTCCGGCGGCGGTTCGCATCAGTGCCAGGTTCGCGCGCGTCAGCATCAGGTCGGGGTGATCCGGATCGAACAGCGCCTGCTTGATCGCAGCCGATCGCTCCGCGGCCTCGATCGCTTCGTCGATCTTCCCCTGGAAAAACAGCGCGCCCGAGAGGTTGTTGAGCGCCAGCGCGACGGTGCCGTGCCGCTCGCCACGATGCGCGACCATGGTCTCGATCGCTTCCCGATACAGCGGCTCGGCCTCGGCCGGTCTGCCCGTGCCGAGATAGAAGGACGCCAGCCGTTCCTGCGCCTCGGCGGTCTGGTGGGCCCGCGGCCCGTACAGCGATCGTCGCGTCTCGAGGCTTTCTTCGATCAGACGCTGAGCTTCGTCCATCCGTTCCAGGTGCTGGGCGACGGTGCCCATGTTGAGCGCGCTCGTCGCGACGATCGGGTGTTGGTCCCCGTACCGCTGCTCGGCGGCCTCTCGCACCGCCTTCATGGCCGCCCAGGCCTCGTCGGGTCGCCCCGCGAACAGCAGAGCCGATCCGAGGTTGCCCCTCGCATTGAGTGCCTCGTTGCTGTTCGCGATGCCCCGCGCCTCGTAGAGCCTCAGGGCTTCCTCGTAGTGCTCGATCGCGCGGTCGTAACTGCCGACGGCGCGCTCGATCATGCCCAGCTTCGAGAGCACGAAAGGCTCGAGATCCTCGCGGCCCGTCCGCCTCAGCTCCGCCTGCATCAACTTCACCAGACGCCGGGCTTCGGTATAGGCGTCGCGCTCGTTGGCCAGCGCGATGCGTTCGCCCAGCGCCGAGAGCAGCAGCCCGTCGGAGTCGAGCTCACGTGCCAGCAGATACCCCTCCTCCACGAGTCGTTCGGCCTCGTCGATCTCCCCCACGTCGCGAAGCGCAGCCGTGGTGGCCAAGAGCGCCTCCCCGATGGTGCTCGGGTCGTCCAGCGCCCGCGCCCGCGCCAGGACCCCGCGCGCCACCTCCAACGCGTCGCGTCCCAGTCCCGCCGAGCGCAAGGCGGTGGCCGACGCGATCTCGCGACGCACGGCCTCCAGTTCCGGCGTGGACGGGGCCATCGCGCCGGCGGATTCCAGCACCGCCCGCTCGGCGGTGCAGGTGGACGCATCCGGGAGGCTCTCCGATGCCGCCACCGCGCGCTCGATCACCACCGCCTCCCCACGCGAAAACACGTCGAGCAACGCGTCGATCTGTCCCAAATCCCGCGCAAGGCACAGTCGGCGTCGGTCCAGGGCCGCCTCCGATTGCACGCGCTGCACGTGGGTGGCCTGACAGGCCTCGACGAACCCCCGTCCCACGGACGCGACGCGCTCGTCGATCACCGCGGCCGCCTCCCGCCACGCGCTCTCGGCATACGGCAGATCGTGTTGCGCGAAGGCGGCCGCCAGTGCTTCTCGTCGCGTTTCGTTCCAGACCTCGTCCACGACCGCTGCCGACGCGGCACAGGGGTCGGGCCCCTGCGCCGCACGCCACCACACTCCCGCCAAGAGCAATCCGGAGCCCAGCGCTCCGATCGCGTACAGCCGCCGTCGACGCGCGCGCGCCGGATCGTGCGAAAGCGCGGCGATGAGCTCGTCGAGCGTCGCAAAGCGCCGATCGGGATCGACCGACAACGCCCGGCGCAGCGCCTGCTTGACCCACTCGGGCACCGAGGCCGAGGACTCGGGTTCCAGCGTCCCCGAGGTGACCCGATCCATCAGCTCCGGAAGCGTCTTGCCCTCGAACGGTCGATGTCCGTGCAGCGCCTCGAACATCGCGACCGCCAGCGAAAACTGATCGGTCCGCGCATCGGCTGGCTCCCCCTTCCACTGTTCGGGCGCCATGTAGGCCGGCGTTCCCAAGAGC
>CAZYSW010000506.1:0-4540 GCA_964650105.1 uncultured Nannocystaceae bacterium | reverse complement strand
AGGCCAAGGCCAAGCGCGCCTTCAAGAAGCTCAAGGGCAGCAAGCGCGACGACGCCATCAAGCTCTGCAAGCTCAACGGCATCGAGCTGCAATAGCGAACCCTCAGAAGGTCACGTCGAGCTGCGCATGGATGACGTGAGCCGCCCGCCTGAAATCGAAGTCGTGCGGCATGCGGGCAATCCAATCGAGCTGGAGCTTCAGCTTGTGTCCGTTGATGTAGTAGTTGATTCCAGCGCCCGCTTCTTGCCCGGCGCGGTCGGAGATGTCGATGAGCACCGGATCGGTTCCCGCGAACGCATAGAGTCCACTGAGGCGTGCAACGAGCTCGATGGGTGGGTCGAACACGTAGGAGGCTTGCGTGACCCAACCCTGTGCCGATCGGGTGTACTCCGTGCGAGGCTCGCCAGTCTCGTCCGTGGACAGGATCACGTCCTCGGAGGCGAGTTTGAGCAAGTACTCACACTGCAAGGCGAAGCCCCACCCCTTGAAGGTCAGGTCGCCAGCCGCGTGATAGTACGTGGTCGTACCTCCGGTGAACGTGGCACCGGTCGTGCTGCGGAGCCGGTCGGTATTGAAGTTCGCCGCTCCCGCCACGCCCAGCGCCAGACCGGGCTTCTTGCGGCGTGCGAGGTCGCCCTCCACGTCATCGTCGATGGGCCCGAGCGGTCTCACTTCGAGCCGCCCCACCAACAGCGTACCGGGCTCCTTCCCGACCGTGAGATTGGTGCCGCCTCCTCCGAACACACCCAGTCGCCAGGCCACCGGTGAACGATCACCGAGGAAGCGGTCGGAGTACAATGTGACGCCGACGTCGCGATCGAGCGTGAGCTCGCCGACAGGGACGGGACGGTCGGCCATTTGGAGTGCCCACTCGCGAACGGTACGCAATCGATCGAAGGGAACGAAGTACTGGCCGACCCGCAAGCTCACGTCTCGGTGGAGCTTCCAGTCGACGTAGGCATCGTACACGGGGGAGCGCGCTCCATCGCGAAAGTCCCGGGCAGCGACGGCGAGTTGGATCATGTACGTCAGCTCGGGGCGGAGGAAATGGCCCGAGAACCAAAGGCGCGCCGTTCCGATGTTGACGGTCTGCGTCGTGTTCTCGCCCGGCGCTCCGCTCGGCGCGGGAACATCGAGCTGGTACCGCACCTGAATGCGGCTCCGAACGTTCAGCGAGAATGCTGGACCCACGTGCATGCTGAGACCTTCCCCCGGCGCTCCCGAGACTTCGACCCGGCGCCGCGCTTCAGCTTGCGAACCTTTCCCCTCCGAAGCGTGTGCGTCCGTGGTCGATGGCGGGTTCGCGGCCCCAGTTTCCGTGACAGCACCGGCTGCCGACGAGAAGGCGGTGGCAAGGACGCCGGCCAAGAGCCCGTAGGGCCTGGCGCTGAACTTCGTCATCTGCATGGCGACGTCCCCCAGGCAAGGCACGTGCCCGTTCAGGATCCCGCACGTTCCCGACGCGAGAGGTCCCCCTCACTCAGCGACGCCAGGCCATGTCACGGTTTGCTCCCGGGAGCCGCCACATCCCACGGAAGGTCGCGGCCTCGTCGGCCGAGTGGCCGCTGTCGACCGACCGTGATGTGCCCATGCCATTTCACGGGCTCTCCTTGATCGGGCACGGGTGGCCGGAGCCGACCCGAGGACCTGCGCGAATCCACGATGATCGAAGCTGGTACCCCGCTTGCTGAAGGCGAGGGCATGGCTGGGCCACGGCTGATCCGGGAAGTGCTCTCGACGACCCTCTGCTGTATCGCGCTCACCTGGGGATGCGGGTGCCAGTGCGGCAGTTCGGCGGGAGATACGCTCGTCTTGGCGGCGTACACGACGCCACGTGAAGTGTTGGGCCAGGCCGTCCTCCCGGCGTTCACCCGCGACTGGCACGCGCGGACCGGCAAGGATCTGCAGATCCAGGAGTCCTACCAGGGATCCGGCGCCCAGTCGCGAGCGGTCGCCGAGGGCTTCGATGCCGACGTCGTCCTCCTGTCACTCGCCCCGGATGTCGAACGGCTGGTCGACGCGGGTCTCGTCGAAGAATCCTGGGACGACGGGGAGTCCCAGGGAATCGTCACCCGTTCCGTCGTCGTCATCGCGGTCAGGCCCGGCAACCCCTTGGGGATCGCGCAGTGGGAGGATCTGGCGCGGCCGGGGATCGAGGTGCTGACCCCCAACCCTCGCACCAGTGGTGGAGCGATGTGGAACGTGGCGGCGATCTGGGGCGCTGCAACGCACGGCCAAGCCGGGGCAGACGGACCCGCGCGCGCCGAGGCCCTGCTCGGACGCATCTTGGCGAACGTCCGGGTCATGGACAAGAGTGCGCGCGACTCGCTCGTCAATTTCGAGAACGGAGTCGGGGACGTGGCCATCACCTACGAGAACGAAGTGATCGTTGCGCAGCGGGAGGGCAGGGAAATCGAGTATGTGATCCCGAGCTCGACGATCCTCATCGAGAATCCCGTGGCTGTGGTCCGTGCGAGCGTTCGCAAGCACGATACGCTCGAGCTTGCCGAGGCATTCGTCGCGCACCTCCACACGAACGAGTCCCAGGAAGCGTTCGCTGCATTCGGCTACCGGCCGGTCATCGAGGGAGTGGCCGGCGCTAAGTTTCCCGCCGTCGAGAATCTCTTCACGGTCGAAGATCTCGGTGGATGGGACCGGGTGCAGGACCTCCTTTTCGGGGCGGGTGCCGTCTATGACCGTGCGCTAGGGAAGGAACAATGACTTGCCGAAACGCCTCGCCGCTCCTCCGCGCCGCGGCTGCCGGTTGGGTCGGCGCTTTGATCGTGATCCCCGTCGTCGGCCTGGTGATTCGTGCCGTGCAGGGCGGGCTCGGTCAGTTCTGGCAGCACCTCGCTGCTCCGACGTCCGTCGATGCTCTTCAGCTCACCTTCACCACCGCGGCGTCGAGTGCGACTGTGAACGGGCTGTTCGGGACGCTGATCGCCTGGGCGCTGGTGCGACGCACGTTTCCCGGAAAGGCGATCCTTTCCGCGTTGGTGGATGTGCCGTTCGCCATACCGACGCTGGTGACCGGAGTCGTACTGGTCGCACTGCTCGGGCCGCAGACCTGGGCCGGTCGAACGCTGGTCGGCATTGGCTCTCCCATCGTCTTCGCGCGCCCCGGGATCGTCCTGGCCATGCTCTTCATCAGCCTTCCTCTCGTCGTGCGCACCGTGGAGCCGGTGTTGGCTGAGCTCGACCCCAACGAGGAGGATGCCGCAGCAACGCTGGGAGCGTCGCGGTGGCATGTGTTTCGCCACGTTCTCATGCCTGCGATCCTGCCCGCCATCGCCGCCGGCTGGACCCAAGCGTTCGCGCGTTGCATCGCGGAGTTCGGATCGATCGCGGCGCTCTCGGGGAACATACCGGGCGAGACGCTGGTCGCCTCGGTCCATATTCTCGGGGAGCTCGAGGCTGGATCCCCGGCCAGCGCCGCCGCCATTTCGGTGATCTTGCTGGCGGCTGCACTCGCACTACAACCCCTTTCGAGTCTCGTCACCGCGAAGAGGCGCAACCGTGTCTGACCAACGCTCGATCCCCACGAAGCGCGGCCCTGTCGTGCCGCTGCTCGCCTTCGGCTACGCTGCGGTACTGGTCGCACTCCCGGTGCTTGCGCTGGTCCTGGGCGTCGTGGATGGGCTTCGACCCACGCTCGTTGCGCTGGCGTCCTCCGAGGCCATGGGCGCACTGTCGCGGACCGTGGCCCTCACGACGGCCGCGTTGGTGGTCAACGTCGGCTTTGGGGTGATCACTGCACTCGTCCTCGTGCGACACACCTTTCCGGGCCGGCGCCTCCTGGCATGGTTCACCGACCTTCCCCTGGCCATGTCCCCCGTGACGATTGGTCTGGCGTTCTTCTTGATCGTCGGCCGATCCGGATGGCTACAGCCGGTTCTCGACGCGCTGGAGCTCGACGTCGTATTCGCGTTCCCGGGTATGCTGCTCGTGACGATCTTCGTCACGTTTCCCTTCGTGGTCCGGGAGACGGCGCTCGTGCTCGAAGAGATCGGGAGCAGCGAAGAGGAGGCCGCTGCGACCCTGGGCGCGACCCCCTGGCAGACGTTCCGCCATGTGACGCTCCCCAATATCTTTCCGGGGGTCGCGAGCGGGGCGGCGCTCCTCGTGGCTCGAGCCCTCGGCGAGTTCGGAGCCGTGCTGGTGATCGGCGGCGCAGTCTCCGGCGAGACCAGCACGGCGACGACGTTCGTCTTTCACGCGGTCGAGGAGCGACAGATCGCCGCGGCGTACGGAATGTCCATGGTTCTGGTGGCGCTTTCGATGGGGGCGCTCGCCGCCCTCGCGGCATTGAGGAAAGGGATGCGCAGATGAGCATTCGGCTGGAACGTGTACGCAAGGCCTTTGGAGCGGTGAGGGTGGTGGACGACATCTCGCTCGAAGTGAACGAAGGCGAGTTGGTAGCGCTCTTGGGGCCTTCGGGCGGCGGCAAGAGCACCGTTCTCCGGATCATCGCCGGGCTGGAACCGGCCGACTCCGGTGAGGTCTGGCTGGGCGAGACGCGGGCTGACGGTGTCGATCCCCG
>CAZYSW010000505.1:2701-4557 GCA_964650105.1 uncultured Nannocystaceae bacterium | reverse complement strand
CGCCCTTTCTTGCTGCCATTACTTCAACCACGCCTTGTGAAGCACAGTCGTCTGATCGAGGCTGGGCGATTGCCCGACGCGAATGACTTCGCGTGCCGCGGAAGGAGGCTTATCGTCTGGGCAATCAACGCCTCTCTGCATCTTGCCCTGCTCTGCTACCGGCCTATCAACGTACACAATTGCGGAGCTCACAATCTGGCGGCCGTCGGCATCAGTCACTACCTCCGTAGTGTCCTGCCACCTAACCATGCGCTCCTCCGGCTCTCCGTACTCGATCTCGCCGAAGTCGCCGGTGCCGACTCTCGGCCAGTACCACACAAGCTCGCTCATGTTGTGCGTATACGCAGCCACGTCAGACCCTCAGTACTTCGGCAGTAGCCCTGCCCTTTCCGATGCGTGACAGGCAGCCGCTCGGGTCGAGGTCGATAGCAATCTGCTTGTAGCTGTTGCTCGCCACCTTCTTGCCACCGCCCTGGGCGAAGGTCCGAGAGGCGTCGCCGAGCCTGTCGCTCGTTATGGCTCCGCCTCCGGTGATGACGCCCATATCCGCGAGCATGCCCGCGGCCCAGTACATCACGATCTCCTTTTGTAGCTCTTCGTCGAGCGAGGAGATGCAGCGCTCGACAACGAGCGCCGCTGTGTTGATAGCCGCCTGCACTTGTCCGTCGGACAGGGCCGAGGTCGCCGGGATGGCGACCTTGACCTCGATGACGGATGGCTTCTCGACCGCCATACCTAGCCCCCTGCCCTACCCCTCGGGCTGCTCGGTTTGCTCGCCTCCCTCGTCCGGCAATCCTCGCTCCTTCAGCGCCTCGAGGATCGTCTCGCGAGTTCGCTCCGCGCCCCACCTGTTGCTGATATCGACGTTCAGCTGAAACGCGAGTTCGCGCAACTGCTGAACGTCCTCCGTCGCGCGGGCAAGTTCGGCGGCAGCGACGAGCTCTTGGAGAGCATTGCTGAGGGCGTGATTGCCCTCGCTCTCGTCGTCGCTGCCGCCGTCACCCGCGCCACCGCTTGGAGTGCCGGGCTTCTTTTGGTTGTCGTCGCCCTTCAGCCTCAACCGATCGCTGAACGCCTCAAGTTCGCGATCGGTGGCGTCGAGCTCTTCGCCCTTCGCATAGGTGACGAACCTGCCGCCCTCTATGCGAGAGTGGGACTTGCGATAGACCTCTGCCCTTGGCATTGCATGTACTCCTTCCGGTTGTCGTCAGCTACTAGGAGCCGACGGTAGCGTGCATGACTCCGACGCGACCGTCGTAGTCCGCCTTGATGCGCGGTGCCCAGGCCGTGAAGACCTGGAAGTAGTTGGTCCAGCCGGAGCCAGACGACCACTGCGTCGTAGCCAGATCGGAGCCGACGGCAAGATCCACCGTACCGCGCGACAGCTCGACCATGACCACGTCCGGTCCGCCGTTGCTCAGACCCTTGAGCGCGTCCGCAACGCGGATGTCGCTGATGCGAGGGTCCTCCAGCACGCGCTGGCGCAACGACTTGTCCGAATCGGCCTTGAAGTCCTCCGCAAACTTGGCGGAGAAGTCGGCCGGGATGTAGAGCACAAACGGACCGAAGCGGCGATGATCGCGCTCCATGACGGTGATCATCTGAAGAATCTCGGAAAGCACCGTCGTGCCCGGAGCCATCGACCAGTCGCTGATAGTGAAGGTGGCCCTGTCCGGGTGCGTGGTGTAGCCGTACACCTGGTAGACCTTCTCACGGCTCCGCGTGACGCCGATACTAGCGCCGTAGAACATCATGTTCTCCGACGTTCGAGCGACGGCGCGCGCCGCCTCGTTGCCCGTAGTCAAGTCGAGCGCAGCACCGCGCATGCGCGACGCCATGAGCACGCGCTCGCCGAT
>CAZYSW010000505.1:0-2601 GCA_964650105.1 uncultured Nannocystaceae bacterium | reverse complement strand
TTGCTGTCGCGCTGGCCAGTGTTGTACGCGACCACGGGCTCGCCGCGGCGATTGATGTACGGGCGCTTCGCGAGAATCTTGTTCTCGCTCTCGAGCCCGGACCCGAAGAACAGGCCAATCTCCACACCTTCGAACATGTCGTCTGTCTCCCTTGAGAGTAAAGTAATCAACTACGCCTGAAGCGTACCGCGCTCGATCACGACTCGGATGCGCTCGTCCTCGCCGGACGCCGTCTTGTCCTCCAGTGCCCGAGCGACGACGAAGTTCGTGGCCGACGCGGCCGCGAGTTTACCGTCACCGTGCGAAGTAAGGGGGTCTCCCTTACTCACGTCCTCGCCGGCGGCAAGAATCGCGTACACCTCGGAACCCTCCTTCAAGACGGAGTACAGCACCTGGTCACCGGCCGAGTAGTTGTCGTTGATCCCTCGACCCGTCAGGTCGTACTCGAGCGCGAAGGCCGCCTGAGCAAGATTGCCCGCGTCGTCGTGCGGAACGAGAGCGGAGTCCGGTCCGGAGATGAGCATCCCCGGCGTAATGGTGCCCCCGGCGACGCCCTCGCGGCGAACGCCGCCGCCCGCCAAGATGATCGTCTTGGGGTTCTTTGCGCTGGTCATGGTATCAGTACCTCTTGTAACAGTGGGTTGAAAGTAGGCGTCGAGCGCCTACTGCTTCGTAGCCTCGTCCCTCTTCTTCGGCTTTACGAGCAGCGACGTATTGACGCGGAGAGGAGCATCGTCGGGCGAGCCGTCCATGTTGGACGCGAACCGCCCCATGCCCGAGTAGTCCGCCGGGCGCAGAGTCTGCTCCAGCTTGACGAGCACGTCGGTCGGCAGAGCTTCGAGCTCCTTCTCGCTGAGGATCTGCTCCGAGTTGGCCGTCAAGCGCGCGAGAACCTCGCGTCGGCGAATGACTTCCTCGATGTCCTTCGCCCGGTTGGTCTTCAGCTCCTTGACCTCGTTCGACAGCGCGGCGATATGGCCCGACAACTTCTTCAGCGAGTCGGTCACCGTCTTGACAAACTCGGCGTTGGCTGCGAGGTCGACCGTCACGGTCTTGCCCTTGTTCGCCTGCTGCTTCGCGAGCGCAACCGCAGCCTTCTGCTCCTCGTCCTCCTCGTTGGTCATCTTCTCGTCCTCCTCGTTCGAGGACGGAGTATCCTCTTCTTCCTCTTCCTCCTGCTTTACCTTCACACTGTCCATGGCCTCGAGGAGCACCTTGATCATCGCGCGCTGCTCGTCGTCCATCTCCTGAATGGCCTTGAACTGCCTCGCGGAAAGCTGCTCATTGGCGTGCAACTTCTTCGCGTACTCGATCACGTCGATGCCCTTGTCCTTCTCGCCGCTGCCACCGAGATGCGTGGCGAGTACCTTGATGGCGTCTGCCAGTTTCATAAAGGATTACTCCTCTAACAAAGTCGCCAGTGTTTTGACAGCGGACACTGACACGCCGCTTCTCTGCAAGAACTCAATCGCATCGTCCAGCGACTCCGCGCATGCGTCGCAGCAATGAGCGCTGTTGACTCTCGGAGCGCCGCACCCGTCGGCGACGCTGCACGCTCCAATCTGCCCCGGAAGAATTGCAAGATGATCCGGGCGAAGAAACCGATGGACGAACGTGTAGCGCTCTCCGTTAAACTCACCGGGCTCCCTGAAGGCGTCGGAGATGTAGCCCGTGCTCACCTCCTTCACTTCGCCCGAGAGCATCTCCTGAAAGTACTGCGTCTGCCCGGCGCGCTCTACCTTCGTCTCGTCGATCCACAGCTCGCCCTTGAGCTTGCCGTCGACGAACTTGGTGTTGAACACGAAGCCGACGGCTTTCTCGAACACGTCCGGCGACGATGCCACGGAGATGTGCTGCCCGTTCTGCTCCGGGTGCAGGAATACCACCGGTCGACCGTTCCAAGCCTCGACGCTCGCCATCCACTCGTCCGGCGGCACGATGGCATCGTTCATCACCTTCAACTTGGCCATCACCGCGGGAACGACGATGTGCTCGCGGCCGTCGAACATCTCACGCCTGATGGAGCTCGTGAGTATCTCGGCCTGCGTAACTAAGTGTGCGAGACTAGACATGCCGCGAACTGTGAGTCTGGTGCTCATCGCAGCTCAACTCCTCTAACGTCCTTGATTGCCGGCACCCACGCGCACCGGCAGTTAGGGTGTACCGGTATCAGGTTTCTCGCCTCCTCGACCGGAAATTCCCTGCCCTCCAGGGCCTCGCACTCGGGGCATACGAGGGCGTCTCCGGTGGTGGACAGCTCCGCCTCGATGGTGACGCCCTTCACCCCTGCCTCAGCGTAAGCATTGAGTGTAGCCTCAGCGTGCGCGGACACTACCTCCGTTCGTGCTATCACCTGCGCTCTTCGCAGCGACAAGCCGACCTCCTTGGTGATGTCGCGAGCGAGCTGCCTGGGAGACTTGCCCTCGGCCATGCCGAGCGACAGCACCCGCGATATGCGCCCGTCCATCGTGCGCGTGATCCCCTCCAGCTCGCTGAAGGTGCGCGTGTATATCAGACCGAGTCGGTCAGCGTGAATCGGACGGTTAAAAGCCGAGTCGATCCAGCGATCCTCGACGCGAGCGCCCGCCTTGCGAAGTCTCG
>CAZYSW010000504.1:0-4566 GCA_964650105.1 uncultured Nannocystaceae bacterium | reverse complement strand
GACCCTGGGCGCTTCGGCAGCCATGGCCACGTCGTGCGGCGGGGGGCGCGCGCGAGCCGTTTCGCGCCGTCGGAGCCGATCAAGACGGGGACGACACGCGGCGGGGACGAAGCTCGAGCGGGCCGACGAGGACGACGAGCGTGAGGCGAAGCAGCCCCACCACCACACCGACCAGGGCGAGGAGCCGACCGGCCCACAACAGGGAGGAGCCGTCCAGGCCGACCAGACCCAGGTGGAGGATGGCGGCGGCGCAGCCGAGCTGGATCAGGCCGAGGAGGACCGCCGCGCCGAGCAGACGCGGCGTGCGACCGGCCGCGACGAAGGCCCACAGTGCGGTCACCGGATGGACGCCGCGCTCGCCGTGCAAGACGACGTGGACGCGCGCGATGTCGAGGGCCAGCGCCGCGACGCACGTGACGATCGCGAGCGCGACGACCTTCGCGACCCCCGGCAACGCCCCGATCGAGATCGCGACGACGACCAGCAGGACGCCGCGGAGCAGCAGGTGCCACAGCGAGGTGGCGATCACACCCGGGAGGGTGCGCAGCCAGGTGGCCCCGAGGGCGGCACGCTCGGTCGTTCCGTCGAGGCGGCCGATGACCAGACCGACCACCAGCGTCCACGCCAGGACGCTGCCCACCGCAGTGATCGACAGCGAAAGCCCCAACCCTGCCACGATGCTCGGGTGATCGCTGGTCAGCTCGATCAGCCGAGACAGGAGATGATCGTCGATCGGCGGCGTGTAGGGGCCCACGGCCGCCGCGCCCATGCGCTGGACGGTGCTGCCGACCGCCAGCGCGACGGCGAGCTGCGCCAGCCAGACGAGGGCGACGAGGCCAGGTGCACCGAACAATCTGCGCAAGGCGCCGGTCATGGCATCAACCCCGTCATGACGGCGAGCGATGCCGCCTGCCCCAGCTCGCCGAGCGCTTCGGGCAGCCCCGGCGGCGCCTCGCCGTCGACGGCGTGGCGATGGTTGTCGTTGCGTCGGTACTCGACGAGCAGATCGCCGTCGGGGTCCACCGCCACCGACACGAGGCGGCGCCCGGGCCAACGCAGGACCGTGAACCGTCGTTCGGCGTCCCACAGCCGGCGATCGTGGGTGCCATCGGCGAAGCGAGCCTCCACGACCACCGGGACGGTCATCTCGCCGCTGCGCGCGATGACGGCCACACCTTCGATGGCGTCGTCGGGCAGTCGGGCAACCGGCGTGGTGTCGGGTGGGTCGCCCCCGACCAGCGCGCCGGTCTCGTCGCGGTGCCAACCGGCCGTCCCGACGCGCCGGGCGTTGGTCGCCCGGACGACGCGGAAGTCCACGGTCGCGGGGCGGCGCAGCCCCTGATCGAGGTACCGCCGAAGGTCGAGCCGGATCGGGGGATCGTCGCCGGCGGCCACGCTCGCGGCGACCGGCGGGTGCTCGCCCAGCGCTTCGACGAGCGTGGCCTCCAGGTCCGCGCCCGTGGGGTGCCCGAAACGCCAGGTGTCGGCGTAGCGGTGGAGGGCGTCGTCGAAGGCTTCGGCCCCGACCAGGGTCCGAAGGGTCCGCATGACCACGGTCGTGTGGCGATACACCACCGAGCCGTAGGAGCCGATCAGCGGCTCGAAGGCATCGGCCGGTTGATCGACCGGGTCGAGGGCCCCGGCGCGGTGCTGGTCGATGCGGAGCAGGTCGTCGATGGTCAGAGCGTGGCCGGCGACGCGCACCATCGCCGCGTTGCGGCCCCACGTGTCGTCGAGCACCAAGGTGTTCGCGAACGTGTTCATGCCCTCGTCGACCCAGGGCTGGGCGTGCTCGTTGGAGGCCAACAGCCCTTGGAAGTACTGGTGGCCGAACTCGTGGATCGTGGTGAACACGCCGGTGATGCGTTCTTCGTACCCCAGCGACGCCAGCCCCGGTGGCAGCCCCAAGATCGGCGACGTGGTGTACAGCGTCGGGTACTCCATCCCCTGCGCGCCGGCGGCCTCCGGAGGCGGGTGCACGATGGTGATCGTGCTCCACGGATAGGGGCCGAACCGCGCCTGCATGCTGTCGAGCGCCGCGAACTGGACGCGCGCGTGGGTCATGGCGTCCTCGGCGAGCTCGGGGGCGAGGAGCTGCCGCACGAAGATCCCGTCGTGCCAGTGTCTGGTCTCGACGAGATCGGGTGCGGTGGCCCAGGCGAAGTCGTGGACCATGCTCGCCCGGTACTCGACGCGTTGGCGATCGCCCTCGGTCGTGCGCTGCGTCTCGACCCCCGTGGCCCCGACGACCCATCCCGCGGGCACGTCGAGCGTGCCCCGGTAGTCGCCGAAGTCGGCGTAGAACTCGCTGTGGAACCCGAACACGTGCGCGTCCCAGCGCCCGTCGGGCTCGAGCACGGCCACCTTGGGAAACCACTGGGCCACCATGTGGAAGTCGCCCGCGAAGCCGGTGCGGGCGAAGACCCGAGGAAGCTGGGTGACGAAGTCGATGTCGAGCACGACCTCGCCGCCGGGCGGCACGACCTCGCGGAGCTCGACGGTCATGAGGCTGGGATCGTCGGTGCCGTCCCAGCCTTCGGCGAAGGGCAGCTCCGTGGTCGAGCCGTCGGGTCGCGATCGGGTGACTCGGGTGACGTCGCAGTACCCCCACGGCTGCTCGGTGCCCTGTCCTTGACCGCGGTGCGTGCCACGACCCTCTCGCATCCATGCGGTGTCCTCGGCCCGAAAGGCGTTCATGTACAGGTGCAGGGGCATGCGCGACACCGGGTGATGGGTCCGATTGCGCCACGTGATGCGGGCGTGCCCCTCCACACGGTGGGCGTCGGTGTCGAGCCGGGCCGCGAGATCGTAATCCGCGATGCGGGCGCGCGCGGGCACCCGGCCGGCCTGGGCACGGGGTCGGATCGCCTCGGCGGGAGGCGGCGCGTCGCTGCCGGGAGGCGGGCGCTTCGCCGGTGCATCGCAAGCGCCTGCCGCGAGGGTGCCGAGCACCAGTCCGATGCACCACCATGACTGCGTCGAGGACGGCGGGGCGGGCATCGAGCCTCTCGTACCACCAGCACCCGGCCTTCGGCAAACTGCTAAGTTCGCGGACGCATGCAGCTCGACGATCTGGACGAGGACGCCCTGTGCGCGGCCGCGGAGGCGCTCGGAAAGCTCCTCGCGCCGGGTCACGTGCTGCTGCTGGAAGGCTCGATGGGCGCCGGGAAGACGACCTTCACGCGAGCGCTCGCGCGGGGGCTGGGGGTCCATCGGCCCGAGCGCGTGTGCAGCCCGACGTTCAACCTGTGCCTGGTGCATTCGGGTCCGACGCCGCTGGTCCACGTGGACCTGTTTCGTCTCGCCGAGCTGGGCGATCCGTCGGAGCCGCCGTCTGCAGCCTTCGAAGCGCTGGGCCTCGAAGCGCTGGTCGATCGGCTGATCGAGGCTCGGGGCGTCGAGTCTTCGGATCTCGATCCCCCGACGCCGGTGCTGGTGATCGAGTGGGCCGATCTGTGGAAGGACGCGGACCGGGATGCGCTTCGGATTCGCCTGCAGCGAGACGGGCGACGTGCCGATCGCCGCCGGCTCGAGGCCTCGGCGCAGGGGGACGAACACCGCGAGCTGCTCGAGCGATGGGCTGCGGCCGTGGGTTGAAGCCCCCATGCGGCCGACGACCCCCGGGCCGCGAACCCCCGGCGGCGCGGGGGCTCGGCGGAGCAGATCCAGCCGTCGGGGGCCGAAAAGGTGGGGTGGGGCGCCCGGATGTGCGTCAGATCTCCTCAGATTGCGAGTTTTTCCCCACTTTTGCGGGGGGGCCCCGTCAAATTGGGCTTTCCAAGGCCCTGAAGGCGGGTTTATGGTGCCGAGAGCTCGTTCGCCTGGGCAAATCCGCCACAGGGGCAGCGTTTTCGAAGTTCCACCCGAAGTCCCAAGACAAGCGCGAAAAGCGAGGATCAGCAACCATGGCCAGATCGTCCAAGCCCAAAGAAATCGTCGTCGTCGGCTCCAAGATCAAGGAGGTGATCAAGGAGGCCGGCCTTCGCAGCGACGGTGAGCTCGTGCAGGCCGTCTCCGACAAGGTGCACGAGCTGCTCGGAGCCGCCATCGAGCGTTGCAAGGGCAACAACCGCAGCACCGTTCGTCCGCACGATCTGTAGTGCGTGCCCCACCGCTCGTTTCGGGCGGCCGGAAAGAAGGCGCCTCGGTTTGGGAGAACCGGGGCGCTTTTTCGTGGGCCGAGGTCTTCGCCCTGCTCGTAGACGACGCTGCGATCCCTCTGCTACTTGGAGTTCGGCGCGTGCGATGCCGTACCCCATCGACAGGGCCAACTACCGCACGCTCGATCCGGATTGGTCGGGTCAGGTGTTCGTCGCCGACATCGACCGGACGTATCTGGCGACGCGTTTCTCGACGCTCAAGGAAATGGCGCGGATTCCGTTCGAGCGCGCGTTCGAGAAGAAGGACATCGAGGGGATGGCACGTCTGCTGCGGGAGATCCGGCGCGGCCCGGGGGAGCGAACCCGCGAGACGCCGCTGTTCTTCGTCTCGGCCAGCCCCAGTCAGCTACGTCCGGTGATCGAGCGCAAGATGGCGCTCGACGGCATCGGCTTCGACGGCACCACG
>CAZYSW010000503.1:0-4575 GCA_964650105.1 uncultured Nannocystaceae bacterium | reverse complement strand
TACGTGCGGAGCGACGAACGCATCTACGAGGACGTTTGCGAGGAGCTCATACACGACGGCGAGCTCGACGCCTCGGGCATCGAGGTGCTCGTGGACGGCGGAGAGGTGACCCTCTTCGGAACCGTACGCGATCGGTGGTCCAAGCGTCGGGCCGAGAACGACTGCTACGCGGTCCCTGGGGTGTTCGACGTGCACAATCGTCTGCAGGTGCGTCGAAAGCGACGCTGACCCCCGTCAGCGCGGCAGTGGAGTGGGTAGCTGCGGTGGCTTGATGGCGATGCTGCGACCGATGGGGGGCAGGACGAACGGCTGCAGCCCTTCCTCTCCGACCTCGAGGAAGACGAGGGACCGGTCGTCCAACGAGCGGTCGAACATGAACGCGACGACGTCGGGACCGTGGCGCCGTGCGTGCAGCACTCGGGCTCGGAAGATCCCCGCGTCGACCTCGTCACCCGTTTGCAGCGCCTCGGAGAGCGGTCGGAACAAGACCTCCTGAGGGAACACGTGCAGGGGCCCGCCCACCGAGCCGATCTCCAGCGTCGTGGGATCGAGCCGACGAATCAGGTACGGGCGCTCTCCCATCGCGAGCACGTGCCAGCTCCTGGGCTGCGCGACTCCGAGGACGCGGAGCATGCTGAGCCCGTGCATTCCGGTGACGAGCCCCGGCGTCGCGAGCACCACCACGTGCTTGCCTTCGATGTCGAGGTCCCGAAACCCGGGGGTCCCGTAGAACTTCATGTACTTGTCGTGGGTCTCGAGGATGCGGACGACCTCGCCACGGGCGAGGTAGGCCTCCGCGGGGACATGCAACGCGAACAGAACGAGCGTGAACACGGTCGCGACGATGCGGTGCGTCGACGCTCGAAGCCCGCGGGGGCGGCGGACCCATGCGGAGAGAATGCCGGCCGTCATGACCGCGACCACGGCCGCGACCCCCACGGACGGCAACGCGAGCGCGCGCGTGCCGGGAGGCACTGCCGCGAGGGGAGGGAAGGACAACACCGAGCCGAGAGCCATGAAGCGAGCGGTACGTCGCAACTCCGGGGTCACGAAGGCCCGGAACGACAGCCAGGCCACGACCCAGACGCCGAGGGTCGCCAGCAGCGAGAAGCGGGCATGACGGCGGAATTGCTCCTGGGACGATGCCCCATCCAAAGGGAGCACCCATTCGGACAGGCCCACGGCCTCGAATCGTCTCCAGAACTTCTCGCCCTCTCCGGGCAGTCCCAGCCAGGTTTCTCCGATCATCCTCGGGATGCGGTCGGCCGAGGCCACCAAGAACTCCCGCGGATACGCGATGGGGTCGATGTACGTCACGCCACCGGTGACGCCGAAACCCAACCCCAAATACACGCCCGCATACACGACCGCCGGCACGAGCGCCGGGACCATGGACCGAACACGCATGCGCCACCCATCACGCGCGAAGGCGAGCTCGTACGCGAACAGGTAGCCGAGCCCGGACAACGCGTACTCGCCTCCGGCGAAGGCGAGGCTCCACGCTCCGAGCTCCAAACTCCAAAGCCGCAGGTCCCCGGACGTCTCGCGTCGCCGTCGAACGTGCGCCGCCAGCGCCAAGAGAACGAACGCCGCCGACACCATCGAGCATCGATTGGCGAGCCAGGCGACGGTCCAGGCGAAGGATTCGTCGATGGCGTAGACGAGCACCGCCACCGCGGCGAACAGGCGACCGCCGACGCTGCGGAAGAGCCACGCGGCCGTGACCACGCACGCGAGCATCCACAGCATGCCGTGTACGTGGTGCACCACCGGCTGCCGCGGAAACACCCGGTGATCGAAGGCGAGGAGCAAGCTCGACAGGGGCCGCAGCATGGAGAAACGCCACTGGGGGAGCGTCCACCACGGAAGCGTCCCGCGGGTGACGTGACGCGCGGTGTTCTCGGGATCCGCGTCTCCGAAGGTGTACAGATCGAGCGGAGAGGACGGTCCGAAGAATCCTTCGAGGAGCGAGATCTGGAATAGATCGTCCGCGAGGAACCCGGCCCAAAGCGCGGGGAGATAGACGACCACGGCCGCGAGCGCCACGAGAACGACGACGCCCCAGAAGGGTCGGTCCAGGCGGCGCTCTTCGGACGGCGGCGACACGCGTCACCGAAGGTGCACGATCGCACACTCGGCGATCAAGGTGATCCCGAGGAAGAGACGAACCCGATTCCAGTGCCGCCGCGGATCGTCGTCGCGGGGCAAGAAGATGCACGCGACCGGGCCCGCCGCCACGACCGGGTGGAACATCCACGCGGCGTACAGGGCGGACACCGCGAGGAGCACGATTTCCAGGGCACGGGTGCGAACTTCGCCCAGAGCCACGGCGGTGGTTCGAACGCCCCTTCGGGCGTCGTCTTGCCGGTCCCGCAGGATCTGGATCGTCTCGAAGACGCCCGAGAACAGGCCGAGCTGGATCGCGATCGACCAGCCGTCGAGATCTCCGGGGGGCACGACGACCAAAGGCATCGCGATCCCCCAAGCGATCATGGCGAGGATGTCGAGCCCCGGGATCCGCTTGAGCTTCGCCGAGTAGACGACGCAGATGGCCCCCCCGGCCAGCCCCTTCCAGAGCAAGCCTTCGCCCACCACGATCCCCATCAGTCCCAAAGCCGCGGCGAGGCCGACCTGGGCCCGCAATGCCTCTCGCTCGTGTCCGGCGAGAAAGGCCGTCTTCGGACGATCGCGCCCCGCGGCCTCGATGTCTTCGCGCCGGTCGAACCAGTCGTTGTTCAAGTAGACGAACAGGTTCAAGAGCAGCAAGAAGATCAGCCGCAGCGCAGCATCCGACGCGGGGACGTGCAGCGCCCACGCCAGCAGGGCGGCGGCGCCCAGGTTCGCCATCTCCAGCCTGCGGATACGATAGCGAGCCGCGTCGGCGATGATCTTCAACTCGGCCCGCATGGCAGTCCGTCGAGGATCTAGTACCTGTTGCGGACCACGAGGTCGACCGGGTGGGGGGCGGGGATGCGGATGAAGCCCACGGGGTCGCCCGGGACCTTTTCGCGCCGGATCGCGCAGTCAGGCTCGCAGACTAGGGTCTCGAGCCAGTGGTAGCGAAGGACGAGATCCTCGTCGGGATCGCTGCCGGTCACCGTCAGGCGGTTGGTCTCGGCGCGCAGGGTCCCCCGCCCCTCGGCCAACAAGCTCACCTCTTGTTTGGTGCGGTAGACGCGAAACCCGGGGGGGAGCTCCGCGACCTTCTCGAGCAGGGGGCTCCGATCCCACCACGGAGCGCCCGACGACACGATGACCCAACGAACGGCGTAGGTCTCGAAGTACTCCCGGAGCTCGTCTTCGTGGGCGATCCCCTGTGGGCGTCGTCGAAAGAAGTTGGCCCAACTGTGGTCGAGGTTGCGCCAGATGAAGCCGCCGAGGACCTGAGCGCGCGTCTTCCAGGTGAGCTGCTCACCGGTGGTCCATCCCTCGACCAGGAACCGACCGGTCCCGTCGTCGTGTCGGCGAACCCAATCCGCGAGGGCTTCGGCGTGCCAATCGACGTAACGGTAATCGCCGTGCTCCGGGTAGCCCAGCGCCGTATAGGCGACGCGCTCGCCGTGGGGAAGAGGGGCGGGCGTGGGGAGACTGCGGACCAAGAAGTAGAGCGCATCGCGGGTCAGATGAAGGAACGCCGGAACGGCGAGGATCGCCAGGGCCGCGCGCGCGGGTCTCCCGAAGGTTCGCCACACCTGCTGTCGAGCGGCGAGATCCACCAGACCTGCCGTGCACAGGATGGCGATGAAGCCGGTGGGGCCGACGTGTCGATACGGCTGGATGTGACTGAGCCACGTCAGGCCGCCGAAATACGTCACCACGAGCAGCGTCACGAGCGCGACCGTGAAGGGCAGCGTTCGCCGATCCCCCCGACGCCTCCAGGCGATCGACGCCACGATCGCACAACCCACGAACGACACGCGGAATGCGGTCCGCTTGCCGATGATCCCGGTGCTGGCCGGTTCGGTCAACAAGCCGAGGAGATCCCAGAAGGCGTCCACCGGACCGGTCGCGGCGAAGTACGAGGAGTCGAGTACGTAGTGCCAGAACCGAAACGCGACGCGGAGCCACCAGGCATTCATCGCCAACGTCACGGCCACGACGAAGGCGACCCATGCCCACCCGCGCCGACCGAGGTCGCGTCTGGCCCTCCAGGTCAGCGCGATCATCGGTGCGGCCAGCACGAAGAACGAGTACGGATGCACGAGGTGGCACAGCCCCAGCAAGAGGCCGCAGGTCACGGCCTGCCATGCGCGTCGATCTTCGGTGAACCGGTAGTACAACGAGAGCGGAAGGAGACACAGGTAGCTCGCGAACGCCCAGGCGACCATCCCCACGTACCAGCACCAGTGCATCCAGCCGTCGAAGTACCAGTAGAGCACTCCCGACGCGGCCGCCACGAGGGCGGGACCTCGCTCCATTCGGAACAGACGCGCAGCGAGGTACGAGACGGGAGCCACCAGCAGGTGAGCAGCGAGAACGAAGGCGTTGAAGCCCTGCGCGGCCGAGAATCCGAGACGCGTGAGCAGATAGGTGAAGAGCTCCCAACCCTTGTTGTCGGCGTCGAAGATCGTCCCG